>JAFSOU010000118.1 GCA_017443265.1 Bacteroidales bacterium
TCTGCTGGAACTGATCAATAAAAAGAAAAACGGCTCGGTGCATCTGGCGGATGTTACGGAGGCATTCTCTGTGGAGCGTTTGAACAAAGATTTTTTCAAGGGATACAAAGAACAATATGGGAAGTTCCTCAACTATATAGGGGAACAATCAAAAGCCAACCGCGACTATGTGAAGAAACTCCTGGGGCGTTTGGTCTTTCTCCAATTCCTGCAAAAGAAAGGCTGGATGGGTGTGCCTGCAAGCAATACAAATTGGGAAGGTGGCGACAGAAACTATCTCATCAATTTGATTGAGAAATACAAGGGCAACAACCGCCTGTTGAGCGATGTATTGGAGGTCCTGTTTTTCAATACGCTCAACGAGAAGCGAGACAACGACCTGGCTGACAAAATTTTGGGTGAAAACATCAAAATACCTTATCTCAACGGCGGTTTGTTCGACAAAGACAGTTTGGATAAGTTAGACATTGATTTTCCATACGACTATTTCAAGGAGCTGATGGAGTTCTTTGCCATGTACAACTTCACCATCGACGAGAACGACCCAGACGATGCTGAAGTGGGCGTTGACCCCGAAATGCTCGGGCACATCTTTGAAAACCTGCTGGAGGACAACAAGGACAAAGGTGCGTTTTACACACCGAAAGAGATTGTGCAGTACATGAGCCAGGAAAGTATTGCCCAGTACCTGAAAACCCATACCGAAGAAGCCTTGCATTCTGCTATTGAAGAATTGATTAAACAAAAGAAAGTAAATGAAGCCTTACAGGACAAAGCCGCAGCCTCCGTCGTGTACAAATTGCTTTGCGATGTAAAGGTATGCGACCCCGCCATTGGATCGGGTGCTTTCCCGATGGGTGTGCTGAATGTGCTTTATCACGCACGACTATTGCTATATGGTTTTACCAAGCCCACGCAGGAATTTTCACCAGCCAATGTTAAACGTGAGATTATCCAAAACAACATCTATGGCGTGGACATAGAAAAAGGTGCCGTAGATATTGCACGGCTGCGTTTCTGGCTGGCATTGGTGGTGGATGAAACACAGCCACATACACTGCCCAATCTCGACTATAAAATCATGTGCGGCAACTCCCTTATTCACAGGTTTGCACTTGACACTCCTTTCCATGATGTCCTCAAACATTATAACAAGGAAAACAAAACCAAACTGACACTTGACGATTACCGCCAATGGGTATATGAATACACCGATATTTCCGACCACACCCAAAAAGACATCTTCAGACAAAGAATAGAGGAGATAAAAAATGCCTTCAAAACGGAACTTACCGACAAAGAGAAAGGAAAACTCTCAAAAGTACGTGGTGCCATAGACAATTTGCAGGCAAAGGATATCTTTGGGGAGCAAATTGGCAGTGCTGTTGAAATCAAGAAACTTCAGAAACAATTAAAAGAACTGGAACAGCAACGGGATAATATTGAATCCAACAAAATATATGAAAATGCCTTTGAATGGCGTTTCGAGTTCCCTGCTTTGCTGGATAATGAGGGAAATTTCATGGGCTTTGACGTAGTAATTGGAAATCCACCGTATGTGAGTGCACCCACACAGATTGCAAATGAACAACTTGCAAAACAAAGGGAACAAATCTTTGTTTCAAAGAATTACAAATCACTTTACCAGAAATGGGATTTGTATATACCATTCATTGAATTGGGATTACAAATGAATTGCAAGGATGGCATTACAACTATGATTGTCCCATTTCCGCTTACCAACCAACTATATGCTAAAATAATGCGGAAAATGCTTGTAGAAGAAAACAACCTATGGGAACTTGTAGATTTAAACGGAACGAAGATTTTTGAAAACGCCACTGTTTCAAACTGCATTCCATTTGTGCAAAAATCTTCAACTAAAGGCATAACGTTGATTAGTAACATAGACGAAAAGCTTGAAATACATCATGTATTTGAGCAGAAGCACAGCGACCTCGTTCAGGATGATAAAAATTGTGTTTGGAATTTGACACAAGAAAAACGTGAAGCGAACCGCCACGTTGACATGCACGTTTTGGGCGATTATTGCTACATAAGTGAAGGAATGAAACTAAACGCAGATGAAAAAATAGCGAGAGGTGAATTTGTAAAAGAAGATTTAATTAGCATTGTAAAAGATGATATTCATTCACGAGAGTATATAGAAGGCAAAGATATTGAAAGGTATATTGTCAAGAATGAGTTGCGCTATTTGGAATATGAAACGGAAAGAGTGCCGTCTAAATTAAGACGACCCACATTCCCAGAACTTTATAATTCTACAAAATTGATTTTTAATAGTCTTGGCAGTATGCGTTGTGTTCTTGATGAAAAACAATTATTGCATAGCACAACCGTAATATCTGCCGTGCCTTGGAAAAACCTTAAGGAGTTGAAAATAAAAGTATTACAAGTAGTATAAAGAAATTCAGCACAATGAAACGTGAAGAAATGGAAACGTTGTCGGAAACCATTGATTTACGGTACATTTTGGGTATAATGAACTCAAAGTATGCAAATATTTTATTAGTCAATCAACGTAGAGGGGATTTCCATATCTACGCAGACCACCTTCGTAATATTCCAATTCCGCAACAGAATGATAATAAACTTGTTGAGTGTGTCAATAAAATGCTAACGTTGAACTCGGATTTGCAACAGAAGCGAAGTCGTTTTCTTCGTCGTTTGCAGGAGAATATGCCGGGAATCAAGATTAACGGAGCATTGGAAACTTCCGACAATCTCGATTTTGCAGGCTTTGTGGCAGAACTCAAGAAACAGAAAATCAAACTCACCCTTGTTCAACAAGACGAATGGGAAGAATATTTCAACCAATACAAAACCGAATGTCAGTCCCTCAAAACCCAAATCGCCACCACCGACAAGGAAATTGATAAAAAGGTGTATGCGTTGTATGGGTTGACGGAAGATGAAGTGAAAGTGGTGGAAGGGAAATAAAATTATAAAAGCATATAAAAAGGATTAGAAGATGAGAATAAATTTTATCGTTGATGAAGAAATATCATTGTCAAATGGAAATGATATTTTGAAAACCGAAGTGTATGCAAATACTCTTTCTGAGGTTGTTTCTAATTCTCCAAAAGATAAGGTATTTACCATTGGTCTATTTGGTGGTTGGGGAACGGGAAAATCTTCAATAATAAAAACAGTTCGTGAAAAAATGGAAACATCCAAGGTGAAGTTTATCACATACGATGCTTGGAAATATGCAAATGATTCTTTTCGTCGAATGTTTTTGTTAAAGATTCAAGAAGAATTGAAATACGAACAGACTGAAGAAATGCAGCGGTTTTACCAGTCCGAGACTGCAGAAACAGAGCCTAAGACATACATTTCTAAACATGGATTATGGGCAGTCCTTCTCATCTTATTAATAATATTGGTAGTTATTAATCTTCTTCCAATAGAGGATTTGTTGAAAATTGCATGTTCTTCAATAGTATCATTATTGGGATTGTTAGTTACCGTTTATAATGGTGTATTTCAAAAACTAAAAGTCCAGATAAGCAAACCACACCTATTTGCTCCTGAACAATTTGAACATTGTTTTAACGAAATGACATCAGCCGCATTTAAGCAAGATAATTGCATAGTAAAAGCACTAAAGTATGTAAAATTGCTTCCCCAGTCTGCCACTGGTATTGAAAAGTTGGTGATCATAATTGACAATATCGATAGATGTCATAGTGAAATGGCCTATCAATTACTTACAGATATCAAAACATTCTTGAGTGATGAAAAGAAGAATGTTGTTTTTATAATACCTGTAGATGATGAAGCATTAAAACGAAATTTATTTGATAGACATGGTAAAGATCGGGACTGTAGCAGGGAAAAAGAGGAGTTTTTACGAAAATTTTTCAATGTAACTATAAGAATCAAACCACATCAATCGACCGAACTTAATACGTTTGCAAAAGCGCTAAATAATAAATATAACCTTGGTTTTAATGAGAATACTGTGGCTTTGTGTAGTAAAGAGTTCGCTGCGAATCCCAGAAGAATCATCCAGTTATTTAATAACCTTGCATCAGAACTAAGTCTATATCCAGAGGATTTCGCCAAGAAAAATGAATCAATGATCTGCATTATATTAATTCTGAGAGAAGAGCATTATGAGTATTATCAAGAAATAGTGAATGATGCAAATAAACTGAAAAAATACGAGTATAAAGATGATGATAAAAAAAAGCAATTATCTGCTTTTATGAGAATAGCAGATACAACTATTCAAAAAACAGAAATGGCAGATGTGCTTCATATTTTAACAAATAGTGATGCCATTTTTGATGGTATTCCAACTGACATAAAGAACGGGATTAAATCGTATGATATAAAAGAAACAATTGAGTATATCAACTCTCATTCAGAAAATAAGGAAGTCGTATTAGATTTGATAAAAAAGAATGCTAAGGAAGATATCAAATCTCAATCTGATGCGCAAATCATCAATAGTCTTAAGTTCGTTTCAGAGCTTTCATGTTCTGTTGGGTTTTCAAATGCTATACTAGTAGAAATAGATGATTTATTCAGGGATAAATATAATTCATTATTGCCTGAGATTAATAAATCCAAGTTGGAAAATATTTGTCAATTTGCATTAACGCTAGATGAGTACGCCCTTTCGGATTTAAAGAACAACATATTAGCACACATTGCAGGTATTAATGCTGAGAATAAGATTAATGAATTTGATGAACATCTTATAAAAGCTGTTTTAGTCAAATTTAGAACGAAAGAGGATTCTGAACGGTTGTGTACAACCTTAGTACCCTTATTTAAAAAGTTTGGCATATATAAAGAAATTGATTATTCCCAAGATCAAAAAGAAATTCTATTTCCCAAATATTTTATTCTCCATTGCATTGAAAAAATAACAATAGGAGATAATAACGACACTAAAGATGTATTGTGGTTATTAGGAAACAAAGAAAGAATTGATGTTGCATGCTATTCTAAGTTGTTTGAAAAACTACATGCACTGATGGGTAATACAATAAATATAAACAAAGAACAAATGCTTATACGTGTAAAATATGTTGATGATTTTCTGAGATTAATACCAGAACATTCCAATATAGCACAACTTAACGATTTGAATACAAAACTATGGCAAAGAACTGTCAATAATCGAACTGTTTGTTTGTTAGATGAGTATAATGGAGACACGAATAATGGCCATTTTATTATTGATGTAGTCATTAGAATATACAAAATAAACAACGGAACAATTACCGTCAATCAAGCACAGAAAATAGTATCTTTTGATAAACAATATACCTATTCAAAATTGCTAGAATTGAAAGAACAAAAATTCGACTTAAAACCATTTTGGGATATAATAATTGATGACAATAAGTATGAATCTTCTCCAGAACACTTATTTCCATTACTTGAGTTTTGTATTTTACAAAAAAACGATAATGGAGAGTTCCTGATTGACAGTAATAAGATTAATAACAAGGTGATATCTTTATGTGACAACATTTTAAAGCCAGGTATACCTGAATTGGTAGAAAGTTTAATTAAAGATGATGATTTAAAACAATTATTTATAAATACCATCAAGACAAAAGATTCAAATTATATAAATGAGCTGCCGCCATCCTTGTTTGAATTAGCAATAAATAGTTTTAGTCAGGATAATTCATCACAATATAAAAATAACTTTGGTTTCTTATCTGTGGTTGCTTCAAAGGGCTCAGATGAACAAAAAACCGAAATTGTAAAAATAATGACTGCTAATATAAACAACAGGAAGCATCTTGATGAAACTAATAGTGTATTAGAGAATTTAGAATTAACGAACACAAACAATAAAACCATGTTACTAGGAGCTATACAATCATATAAAGACTCTACTCCCAATGACAATCGTTTTGACAAATTAATTCCAAAGTTTGAAAAAAGCAAAAAATAAATTGTCATAACTCCCCCCTCCCCACACAAAACACAACAATAAGATGAGCAAAAACAAAAAGAAAAAAAACAGTTCGGTAAATCCGACCAACGACAAATCGCACAAAACGCCGAAGGCTCCCAAGCACGTGCCAACCGAAGGAATTGTCGCCAATTCCAAAACGGAGAGGGTATGGGAAATCCTTTTCTGGAGCTTTGCCGCCATAATACTGCTGTTCATGCTGATTACGGCCCCGCACACCGGCATATCGGGCGACGAATATCTTGACGGACTCAACGGCAAATATTCGCTCGAATACTACGCCAACGGCGACACCACTTTTGCCGACTACACCAAGGTGCCCGCTCTGAAATCGCACCCTCACCTGAAATACTACGGCTCGGGCTACGAGATAGTTCCGGCCATAGCACTGAAATACTTTCACCTGCCTGCGGCCAAGGAATTCGTATTCCGTCACATACTTTGCGCCTTGTTTGGATTTCTGCTGATACTTTTCACCGGTCTTATCGGTCGCCTGCTTGCCGACTGGAAACTAGGATTGATTTCGTTGTTGATGATTGCACTCACCCCCGTGGTGTTCGGACTTTCGTTCCTCGACACCAAAGACATTCCCATGGCGGCGGGCTTTGCAATGGCCGTTTACGGTTTTCTGGCTCTGTTCAAAAGCATTCCCAACTTCAAAATCAAGGACATAGTATTTGCCACCGCAGGAATAACAATAGCCGTGAGCATACGCATTGGCGGCCTGATGCTCCCGCTGTACCTGGTGGCGGGTTTCGTACTGTTGCTGATATTCGACAAAGAGAAACGGCAGCTGCTGTTTGCCAAACCGTTCAACGCATTGTGGAAAACCCTTGGCGTAGGAGCCCTTGTTGTAGTGGCAGGCAGTTTGTTGGGACTTTGTTTCTACCCCAATTTTTTCCACGAGGGTCCTGTGGCACACATAAAAGGGGCAATGTCGCTGGTGTCGAAATTCCCGCAATACATACAGATGGTTTTCGAAGGCAAAATGATAAACTCTTTGCAACTGCCCCAATATTACCTTCTAAAAAGCTTTATCTACACAGTGCCGTTTTTCGTTTTGGCGGCTGTCGTCCTGTTTGTTCTCAACATTTACAACATTTTCAAGAAACGCAGCTCTTTCGATGTGCTTTTCCTTCTGTTCACCGTACTCTTCCCTATCATTTACATTATCACAAAAGACTCCAACATTTACAACGGATGGCGGCACGAGACCTTTGTATATCCTGGATTTGTGGCACTTGCATCGTTGGGGTTCTACGAAACGACATTATGGTTCCATAAACAAAAACATGCCAAGATTTGGCGCTGGGTGTGCCTTGCAGTGGCTGTAGCGTGTGTTATCCCCACAATAGCATGGATGGTGCGCAACTACAAATACACTTACAGCTATTACAACGCTTTTGTAGATGACCCATATCTGAAATACGACCTCGACTATTACGAATCGTCTTCGACGGTGGCCTACGAATGGTTTCTCGAAAACGAACTGCCCAAATGTGTCGGTCCTGTAAGCATTTCCTCCAAAATACACACACCCATTGCTTACGCCGCAGCGCGTGGCGACACAAACAGGATAAAAATGGAGGAGGCCAAGTACATGGCTTACTGCGGTGCCGACTGCGACTACTCCATTGTAAACTATCAAGGAATCAACACAAAAGCCGTAAAAGACTTTTTCCCGCCAAAAGGCACCATACATATCGAATACGTCGACGGCAGCCCCGTATGCGCCTTGGTGAAACGCAACCACATCGACGCAAAAGGCATAGAACAATGCCGAAGCAACAACTTCAAGGAGGCTCTTGCGCTACTCGACTCCGCATACCGCTACGACACCAACAACTTCGGCATCTGGTTTTGGATAGGAATTACGAACTTCCACCTCGGGAACTATCAACAGGCTTACGAATTTATATCGAAGGACCTCGATTTCCTCGTGGACAAAGACAGATTCTGTGTCGACAACGCTTATCTCGGAATGATTCTTTATAATACAGGACGATACGACGAGGCTATACAAAAGCTAAAAGAAGCCGAGATACGCAGCAGGAACGACCAAGTGCTGGACATGTGCAAAATACACCTCGGACTTGCATATTTCGAAAAGAAAATGTACCGGGAAGCACTGCCCTACCTCGGCGAAATACACCAATTGCATCCCGAATATCAGGAAATTGCAAGCAAATTAGAATACTGCATGGCGGTGTGCCGATGACATATAGAACCGATTCAACATCTGTCGTCCAAAAACGATTGACAAAAAAACTGTTTCCACAACCAAAAACCACAAACAAACACCCGAAAAAGCCGTTTCCCACACTCCGACACTCCCGCCCATAGAAAAAAAGACACTAAGTAAAAGTATTGCAAGTCAGGTATTTACAAAATAATCAACAGGCAAATATTGAAAAAATATTGCCGTTTCAAAAAAAAGTCGTATCTTTGCAAACTCAAAAATAGAATAAAATCATTCACCAATCGTTTAAAAAACCATTGTTTAAAACGGCAAAACATTAATAAGATGAAAAAAGGAATCCATCCCGAAAACTACAGACTGGTTGTGTTCAAAGACATGTCGAACGACAACATGATTCTTACCCGCAGCTGCGCAGCAACCAAAGACACTGTTGTTTACACCGACGGCAACGAATATCCCGTTGTGAAACTTGAAATCTCGAACACCTCGCACCCCTTCTTCACAGGCAAACTGAAACTTGTGGACACCGCCGGTCGCGTGGACAAGTTCATGAACAAGTACAAACGTCATTTCGAAAACAAGAAATAAGTACTTTTCGGACAAAGAGAAAAAGGCAGGAGTCGGCTCGATTCCTGCTTTTTTTTTATTTCCCGACACAAGAAAACACAAATTCATTTTGGCATTGTCGAATAAAAATCGTAACTTTGCACCTGCAAACACCAAACAACCGACACAGCAATGGACAAGATATTAGTTGTTGACGACGAACAGGACCTTTGCGAGATACTGCAATTCAACCTCGAAAGCGAAGGCTACGAAGTAGACACCGCCAACTCCGCCGAAGAAGCCCTCGAAATGCTGGGGCCGCAGCACCGCCTCATACTCCTCGACGTGATGATGGACAAAATGTCGGGATACCAGATGCTCAACATAGTGCGCCGGGAGCGCGGGAGCGACATACCGATAATTTTCCTCACGGCCAAAAGCACCGAAAACGACCAGCTTACCGGTTTCAACCTCGGCGCCGACGACTACATCACCAAACCATTCTCCATAAAAACCGTGCTGGCACGCGTGAAAGCCGTGCTGAAACGTTCGCAGGGCGACACCTCGAACACCGCCAAGCAGAACACACCCAACACCCTTTCCACCAGCGACATACGTATCGACACCGACTCTAAACACGTGTTTGTGGAAGACAATGAAATACAGCTCACTCGCAAGGAATTCCTAATACTGGCCATGCTTATGCAGTCGCCCGACAGATATTTCACTCGCCAAGAAATCCTCGACAAAGTGTGGGACGAGGACACCTTCGTTACTGAGCGCAGCGTCGACGTGCACATCACCCGCCTGCGCAAAAAACTCGGCAACGCCGGCAACCACATAATAAACCGCACCGGTTTCGGTTATTATTTCAAATACTAAATCGCCGTGGAACACAAACATCTGACATACAAGCAGAAAACCATAATATACTTTGCCATAGCTTTTGTGGCATACACCACGGTTTTTCTCATTTTTGCCAATTTTGGCGACATATCCACTTTGGTGCTGTACCTTGCGCCACTGCTTATTTTCGCCATTATCATGGCAATAATAGGTTACACTTCGGACAAACTGTGGGCGGTGATGGACATACTGAGCAAGTTTGTGAACGACGCCGAAAAAGGGGCGCCCAACTACGACACAGTGAAATTTCCCGACACCGTTTCGGGTGAAACCGGCAACAAAATCATCTCCCTCTACAAACAATTGGAAAACAGTAAATTGGAAATTATCAAGGAAAAAGACCGCAACCGTCAGATGAAACAGGAGATGACCAACAACATTGCCCACGAGTTGAAAACCCCTGTTACAAGCATACGCGGATACCTTGAGACCTTGCTCGGCGACAAGCCCCTCGACGACGAGCGCCGCCATTATTTCCTCGAACGCTCGTACCAGCAGACGCTACGCCTGTCGAACCTTATCAACGACGTTTCGATAATAAACAAAGTCGAAGAGTCGTCGGAGCTGTTCCCTAAAGAGGAGCTTAACGTCCGCCAGATAGCCCAGGAGGCCATCGACGAGCTGGCCGACGCCACCGCCGAAAAAAACATCGCCGTAACCAACGACATACGTCCCGACATCAACATCAACGGCAACCACAGCCTGATGTACAGCATTTTCCGCAATCTTATCGAGAACGTGGTGTCGTACGCTGGCGAGAACATCAGCATAGGCATGGAATCGCACAGGGAGGACAAGGAATTCTACTATTTCCGTTTCTACGACACCGGATGTGGCGTCGACGAGCAGTACATAACCCGCCTGTTCGACCGCTTTTTGCGTCTCGACACCGGCCGCAGCCGCAAAAACGGAGGTACCGGACTTGGGCTCTCCATAGTGAAACACGCAGTGCTTTTCCACCAAGGCAGCATTGTGGCCAAAAACTCGCCACAAGGCGGACTGGAGTTTTATTTCTCATTCAAAAAAAACGACAACAATCAGTAAAACAAACAATTGACGCAATAAAAAACAACGCGAAGCGATTAATTTACAAGATTTACAAGATCTCGTGAGCGAAGCGAACAGGAGAAAAAAAGTAATAATAGATTTTACGACACAATATGAAAACAGCCAAAGAGATACAAGATACCGTAAAGGAACTATTTGAAAAAGAAAGTTTTATACAACAGCCCAAGGAGTTGTACGAACCCATCGACTACACCCTGGCCCTTGGCGGGAAAAGGCTGCGCCCCACCCTGCTGCTGGCATCGTGCGACATGTTTGGCGGCGATATAAGCCAAGCCTCCTCGGCAGCAGTGGGCATCGAGGTGTTCCACAATTTCACCCTGCTGCACGACGACCTTATGGACAAATCGCCACTGCGGCGCGGCAAGAAAACCGTATATCGCCGTTGGAACGAAAACACAGCCATACTCTCAGGCGACACCATGTTCGCATTGGCCTACAGGTATTTCCTGCGGCAGTGGCACCCCAACATGGAGGCCATACTGAAGACCTTCACCAAAACAGCCATAGGCGTGTGCGACGGACAGCAGTACGACATGAATTTCGAGACACAGTCCGACGTAAGCATATCCGACTACATGAAAATGATTGAGCTGAAAACCGCCATACTCCTTGCCGGAGCCATGAAAATCGGTGCCCTTTACGCCGACGCCTCCGAAAAAGACATCGACACACTGTACCGCGCCGGCATAAGCATTGGTCTGGCCTTCCAGCTGCAGGACGACCTGCTCGACGCCTACGGCGATGTGGCAGTGTTCGGCAAACAAACAGGCACCGACATCAAGGACAACAAAAAGACTTTCCTTTACCTGCAAGCCCTGCAAGATGCCGACAACACCCAGCAACAAACCCTGCGCCAGCTATTCGACACCACACCCGACAATGCCGATGAAAAGATAAAAACCGTCATAGGAATATACAACCAATTGAATATCAAACAGAAAGTAGAACAAGAGATAGACCATCTTTTCGACGACGGCCTAAAGCTGATAAACGCAATATCGATAGCGGAAGAACGGAAAACAACACTAAAACAAATTATAAACCAATTGCTTGGACGTAACATATAAAACAACAAATACCATGAAAAAACATTTTTTTGCATTTTTAGCTATTTGCCTGACAATCAATATCGGAGTCAAGGCACAGAAAATCGAACCAGGAACTCTCTGGTGGGACGGTTATGCCCTATGGGAAGCGACTATGGACATGGACAGCGACATCATCTATTTCAGAGGCGAAGAACCCAACGGCGACATCGACTATTTCCAACTGCAGAAACTCCCCGGCAACGGTATGTACGGCTTTGTTAGCGACCGCCCCAATTTCAACAAATTCAACGCCGACCTCAGCTGTCGCGTAAAATACATACGCAAGGACGGCATGTATTTCCTCTCTGTGCAAAACAAAAACGGCGATGCTGTGTGGATTTTCCTCCTCACCCCCGACAATCTGGAGAACTGTATGGCGCAGCAAAAGGCCTTGGAAGGGCAGCTGCCCAGCAATCTTTTGTGCAACACCCTGCTCAACACTGCGTATCTCGACTTTTTTTCTGTAGAAGAACTGCGGCTGATGCGCAACGAAATTCTTGCTCGCCACGGCTACAATTTCCAATCCAAAGACCTGAAAGACTATTTCAGCCAAAAATCGTGGTACAAACCGGCGAAAAGCAACAGCAGTATCAAACTGAACATAATAGAGGAAACCAATGTGCAGCTGATAAAAAGCATAGAAGCCATAAAAAAAACCATAAAATAAACATTGTCAGCTTATTATGAAAATACGCACAATACTCGCCGCGATATTGGCAGGTTTTGCCCTGACCAACTGTCACGGCAAACAACAGGAAGGTCCCAACACCGACAGCGTGGCTGCAACCACCGAAACCCTCGAAATTGAACAGCCACCGCAACGCGACGAATTCCGTTTTGTGGCCTCCTTTACCAAAAACAGCGACGGACAATACGACTGGATAATAGTGAAAGGCTACGTGGGCAACGACGAAAGTCCCTTTTTTGAACAGGACCACTGGCTGATAGCGCCTTTGGACGAAAACCCCTCCGCCGAACAGGAGAAATGGATCAACGACAAAACCGACATCAATTTCGACGGAACGCCCGACCTGCTTATCTACTTGGGACTGAACGCTGTAGGTAGAGTATCGGAGTTTTACGACGCATACATCTGGAATACCGAAGGAATGTATTTCGAAAATGTGAAAGGTTTCGACGGCATCGCCAACCCCGACATCGACGCCCGCACCAAGTCGATTACGAGCGTCTACCGCTCGGGAGCCAACGAGATAACCGAGGAGATATACAAATGGAAGAACGGAAAACTCGAACTCACAAAAACATCAACCGAAAAAATTAGCGACGATGAAGATTAAAAACATACTCTTGGCAATTGCGGCCACGGCCTTTGTAGCCGCCTGCCACAACGGACAACAGCCCGCCGCAAGCACCGACGACACCCTGCTTGCCGACGACACCCCCGAAGAAGTGGTGGACACCACCCCCATGCCCATGTTCCTCTACTACCACAATCCCGACAACATGCAAGTGGTGTTCTGGACAACTTTCAACAAACCCGACGAGCCCAACGCCAACTGGGACTTGCAGCAGCGCACACGCAAAATAGCCTCGCAGTACACCAAACTTTTGCTGCCAAACGGCAAGTTTGCCGACATCAAATTCACCGGCGAGCAGACCAAGGACCCCGACGGCAACGACCTCGAAGTATTTGCCCTGCACCACGACTACGCACCTTCGGCAGGACTGAATTACACTTTCGTGAATAAGAAAGATGCCAAAGCTATAAAATACGGCGGCACCATGCTTGTCGTCGCAACAGAGGAATATCTGGAGTCGCACAAAATGCTGAATGTGAAGAACATTTCCCACCAAAAATCCATGCCCAAAAACGTGGTAAAAGAGTTGGAAACACGATATAGTATGAAAGCCACACGCTCCGTGGTTACCTGCGAGATTGAAGGAGGCTACACCTTCGGAGCTGTGCAGTTCAAACCAAAAGGCGACAAAGTGCTGGCCCTACAAGTGCTAGCCAACGGCGACAGCATCTACTCCATAGAAGAATGGGGACACTACGACAAAGCCGAAGGCCCCACTTGGAACGTAGATGACGGAGGCGAATACATCCCCGGCCACATACTTGCCGCCTTTGAAGGGCCCAACGGCCTAGACCTCTGCTACCTGCACGGCGCACCCGAAAGCACCACCACAGGCTGGATGACACTACACAACGGAGCCTTCAACAGCTACGAACTGGCTCAGTTCTACAACTATATCGACGAACCCATGCCTTTCTACAAAAAAGACATGGCCAAACTGCAGAAAATCCTCGAAAAATACGACCCAATGTTCAAAAACATCAAAATGACCAAATGGTGCCACGTGTGGATTGACGAGGACGACGAAAGAGAGATTTGGGTACGCTCCGACGACGAGGAATACGGAGCCCTGTTCTGCCTCAAAGGCGAACCCCAGCTGCTTTGCACCGAAGACGGCAAGCACAAAGCCAAACTCTACCAAGGCGCAATATCGGTAAGCGGAGGCTGCGGCACAGGATGCACCAACACCGAGATAGTCACACTGAAAAACAGCCGCAAAGCACATCATCTGGAATTTATGCGCAACATAGCACCCGACAACAGCTCCACCGAAGAGGAATACACACTTGACGGCCGCACCACCGACAAAGCCAATGCAGAACAATTCATGCAACAAGCCTTAAAACAGGAACATTACATGCAAAATCCCAGTTTCCATGAATTTAATAATAACTAACACCCATAACGTCATGAAAAAGACAGCGATAATACTGACCTTGCTCGTAGCCATCGGACTCCAGGCACAAACCATTAAAAACGGCACCTCGTGGTACTCGGGCTGGATAAACTTCACAGCACAGACCAAAGCAGGCGGCAAAATACTTATGGCGGCCATGGACGAGGGACAGGAATTGGAATTCACCCTTACGCCGATAAAAGGCAAAGCCGGCGAATACACCATCTCCGACGGCATCACCGACGGAGCCATAAACCCGTACGAAAGAGCAAAAAAAATCAAGCTGAAGTCGCAGGACGGCCTTGAGGCACTCTGCTTCTACACTGCCGACGGAGGACTTTTCGGCGTGCTCGCCAAAGTAAGACCCGACGACGAATACACCGAAATAGCCATAAACCAATGGACACGCCAGCAGATAGGCACCTATAAATCCACCGACGGCCGCATATCCCTTGAATGGAAACACAACATTATGGTGGTGAACGACATAAGCGCACACTACACCGTTGAAACCTTCAACGGACTTGTAACCGGGGGCATCTCAATAAAAGGCGGCGAGCTGAACGGACTCTGGCGTTTGGAACCCACACTGCAAGGATTTGTGATGTATGCTGCAAGCTACAACGAATATGGAATGCCAATCCTCACCGGCGAGAGCAAAACCTTCGTCGAGAGCGACCCCTATACCGGACGTTTCGCCTACGCCTGCAACATACTGCTCAACGACAGATGGTTTAAAAATTTCGACAAAAACACCCTGCGTATAATGCGCAACGAAATAATGGCACACCACGGATACAAATTCCAGTCGAAAGACCTGCAGGAGTATTTCGACAAAGAGCAGTGGTACAAAGCGCAACCCAACAAAAAAATAAAACTCTCGCTCGTGGAGGAACTGAACATAGAACTGATAAAAAACGCCGAAAACGACCCCGAGCCCAATAATTATTCCGATGAATAGCCACAAACAAATCCGAACACTAAAAACAGCAAGCTAAACAGAAAAAAAACGGCAAAAAGGCCAATCAACAAAAAGCTATAAATCAACACAATAACCGAAATCGATTCAAAA
>JAFSOU010000003.1 GCA_017443265.1 Bacteroidales bacterium
AATGTTGTCGTTGGAGTTCAAGTCCATCAAGCCGAAGCGGTAGCCGCCGAAGAGACGGAACACATCGTACTGGAACTGAAGTCCGAAAGCGGCAGCGATGTCGAAACGGTTGTTTTCGCTGTCGTCGCCGTACATGTCGTAATCTTTCTCCGAGGTGCTGGAGCTACCAAGCACGGTGGTGGTTGTGGTAACGTGGGTGTTGCCATATACGGCAAGGCTGAAAGTCGGGCCTACGAAAGCCGACAGTTTGGCTTTGCTGCCGAGGGGCAAGCTGTAGTTGAACAGCAGAGGCACATCCAACAATATCTGTGTGGTTTTAATCTTGTCGTTGGCGCTTACCACGACGAAGTCGTTGCCACCTGTCTGTTTCTTGAAGTTGAAGCGTCCCTGCAGTCCGAAAGCCACACCGAAGTTCTTGGCAAAACCATAGTTGTAGGTAAAACCTGCGAAAAAGCCGTTCATGTCGGAAGATGTGGTGTTTGTCGTGTTTCCGACGGTGGCCTTCGAGGTATATGTTACGGGAGCATAACCGATGTTGACGCCCAGCTGGGCCTTAGCTGTGCCTGCGAGGAGCATTGCAGCTGCACAGGCGATGATTGCAATTGTTTTCTTCATAACTGTTGAGTTTTTAAATGTTTATAATGTCTTATAAAAATTGTTTCTCATCTGCAAAAATACGTTTTTTTTTAGATTTGACAAAGAGTAACGGAAGAAAATGCGACTTACTGGGATGAAAGTATCAGGCCATTTTTGCGGTGGTCTCGCGGATTATGCGTGCCATTTCGTCGGGCGATTTGTCGAAGTCGCGGATAATCCATTCGCGCAGGATACCGTAGAGCGAGTATGCGAACATGGCAGTATGGTAAGCTTGTGCGGAGTCGGCAATTTGATGGTCGTGCAACGTGGCGGTGAACGAGTCGGCCAATTCCACCATCAACCCGCGACGATAGAGCAGCCGCAGGGTGTCGCGTATTTCGTAGTTGTACTGGAACCACGCCGGAGCGTTGTCGATAACCCAGTCGTTGTACCCCTCCACACCGTGCTGTTCGCAATATATTTGCCAGAGGCGTACCATGTGGTAAGTAACGGCCTCGCTCTTTGAGCGGAATGAGCGAAACCACGAAGCACGGTGGTACCCGCTTGCATAGCAAATCTGTTTCACCTGTATCTTGTCGAGCGGCCACTGCTCCAGCAGTTTTATCACGGCAGCCGCCATGCTGTCTTTCAAAAATTCGGAAGTTGCGTCGGTCTTTGTCATTTTGTTCGCTGTAGTTTTGGCATTATAACAAGTAACGACTAAAGAATTAAAATCGTATTCAGCATCTATTATTCATCTGCATTAACTTTAGCAGTAATCACCATTCACTCGCAGTAAAAACTGACAATTGTATTGGAATTTGTACCATCCCCCACTGCAAAACCACACATCGGCCTCAAAATCACAAAAAAAACAGCCTGAAACTTTTTATTCTTTTTATCAATTTTTTTCCCTTCCCGTACGGATGAAATGCCCCTCCTGCACTGCGGCGAAGGTGGCAACGGCGGCTGCAACTGCCATCGGCGCAGGGGTTTCCAAAAACAGCGCCATGGGCACCGCAACGAAAAGCAGAAGTCCCGTGGCTTTGTTGGCAAGGGTGTGTGGAAACACGCATTTTCTGTACATCGCCAAGGCCGAAATTTGGTTTATCACCTTTACAACGACTATTGCTCCGGCCCAAATCCACAGCCAGCTGGGGAAAGAGGGCACCGGAAACAGCTTGACGCAGCAGCAGGCCACAAAAGCCAAATCCGCCACGCTGTCGAGCAACGCCCCTGCCTTGCTCTCGCAACGGAGTTTGCGTGCCAGAAAACCGTCGAGCATGTCGCTCGCGCCGCACACGAGATAAAGCACCCAAAACGCCGAGCTCCGGACATCGAAAAAGAGCAGGCCGAAGGCTCCGACAATCCGCAACGCGGTTATTATGTTGGGAATAAGTTTCATGCGTCTGTTCAATCCAAAGGTATTTCGGGGTGCGGTACGGAAAGCGGTCGGCCTTTCTGCGAGAGGTAGAACATATCGAGCACCACCGGCACGCTGCCGCGGTTTTCGCCGTGGTGGACGGTGCCGACCATCTCCACCACCGCCTCGCCTTCGCGGACGGTTTTTTCTTTCCCGTCGACGGTGATGATGGTGAGCTCGCCTTGCTGCACCACACCGAAGTTCATCACGTCGTGGTGGTGCCAGCCCAGTTTCTGTCCGGGAGGGAAATGGTAGCGTATGGCCACCAGCTCGGGGCGTCCGGCGGGATAGTCGGGCAGCTCGGCTCCGTCCCAGCTCTGCGAGGTGCGCAGGAGTTCGGTGGTCCGCACTTCGGTATCGTTGTCGTGTTTTTGTGCCATGGTGTTATCCTTTCAATGCATTCAAATCTTTTCAATGGTTTTCTGCAACGCCTCAAGGAAACGTGCCGCATCGCCGCCGTCCATCATCACATGGTGGAACTGGAAGGAGACTGGCAGTGTGGTTTTGAGCCAGCCTTTGCGGTATTTCCCCCACATCACCATGGGGTTGAGGAACTTGTCGGTGTATTGGTTGGTGATGCAGTCGAGTTCGGTCTGTATCATGGCCGAGGTGCCTACAATCATATATCCTTCGAGGAAAGAGCTTTGGCATTGCTCCGCCACCTTGGCGGTAGATTGCAGGTAGTCGCGGTTGAACTGCTGTATGTCGTTGGAAAAGGGTATGTCGCACGAGTTGATGCCGCCCTTGCGGTTGCGCACCACCACGTTGATGGCGATGCTGTCGTAGCGGTACAGCTTGCCGTTTTCGGGCAGGAGATAGAACTCCTTGGTCTCGCTGGCGGTCTTGCCGATGCACCAGCACATCAATGTGTTGAACTTTATGTCGTGTTTCCTGCCAAGTCGCAGCAAACGACTGACGTTCAGCGTTTTCACCAATGTAACCATCGGCATGGGGGCGTTGAGCCACATCTCGAAGGCGTAAGCACGGTTGGTCTCTTTCGGGTTGATTTCCTGTTTCATAAAAAAGTATTATTCAATTTTTGCAAATTACAAAACTTGTATTTTCGTGTGCCACTGCGTGGCAGAAATCACACAAATCACCACAAATCTTACAAATAGACATTTGTTTGATTTGTTTAGATTTGGAAGATTTCTCGCCGAAGGCGATTGAAAATTACCTATTTGAAGCATTTGCAAGTATTTTATAGTGTTATTTCTCTAAAAACAATTTGTATCGTGTCCATTCCTCCTGCACGGCATCGTCGTGGTCTCCAATGAAGAACGAGGTGCGGCAGTCGTTGCCGAAAGGTGCCCAGTTGCCGCAGATTATGCCGTCGCGGGCGACGACGGGCTGGAAAATGCCGCTGTTGTTGTGCGCCTTGTGGCGGAATTCGGGCGAAAGCACTATGTCGCGGCTCTTGTAGCCTATCAGGTATTCGTCGTAGGGCGGGATGAAAAGGTATTTGCCTTTGCGGAAACCGCGTGTGCGACAGTCGTCGGTATAATAAAATTCGCGTTTTGCCGACGCGCGGCCGTGCATCTCGACGTGGATATAATCCCCCAACATTTCGACGGCCCTGCGACAGTCGCCGATGTTCAGTCCCGACCACCACACAAAATCCTCCAACGTGGCGGGCTGGCGGCTACGGAAATACTTGCGTGCCAGCATCGTAAGCACCTCGTCGCGGTCCATACGCACCCGGGGGGTTACCTTGTCGGTGGCAAGGGCGTAGGTGGCTTTCATAGGCAGCAGGTCGCCGCTGCAGAGCGTGCCTGAGAGCTCGGCGTAGCGTATGTGGTACGACAGCCGGTGGTCGTCCATGCGGATGTCGTTCTCCGCCAAGGCCATAACGAAGTCCTCCTTGGTGGCGCTGCCCTTGTCGGCGGCCGTTCTCACAAGGATTTCGCGTATGCGCGCCACCTCGTCGTCGGGCAGGGAGATGTTGTTGCTGCGCATCCATCCGTTGATGATAGCCAGAGCCTTGGGGGCGCAGAGCTCCAGCAGAGGCCAGTAGTCGTGGGCCGAGACGAGCTGCCAAGTGCCGCGCAGCAGGTGCAGACGGATAATCTGTCCGCTGTCGAAAGCCTTTTTGAAAGCCTTTGCCGAGGGTTTTCGGGTACGCATGGCCACGGCCCAGCGCATCATGCGGTATTCCTGCGCCTGCATGGCGCCCATATAATCCACCACCTCGGCGGGAGTGCCGAACTGCGGGCAGGCAAGCTGCTGGTTGAGAAGTCGTAGGGAGATGAGAGACATGTGCGGGAGGGGGGGTATTAGTACATCAATCCGAACATCCAAAGCGGTATCCGGTTGTGGCTACCGATTTCTGTGTCATCTATGGCAAGGAAACTGTCAGGCAAATCTTTTATTTGGTCGAAAGATTTGTTTTTGCCTCCGACTTCAAAAACATATTGATGGTCGACAAAAAAATCACCTTGCTTGTGGTAACAGACGTGGTGTTTGCAAGCAGTCTGGTTCAGGAAAAAGGTCTCACGCACAGTCCCTTTATTGACCTGAGCGTTAAGTGCGCACATCAAATTTGTGTTGTTCAGGTAAATCTTTTCGGGACTCGACAGATGCTTCAGGCTCTTGGTGTCGTCGTTCAGGAGATTTATCAACCCGCTACGTTGCAAAGCCGAAAGCATCTTCAACCCTTGATTACGGTCGGTATCCAGTTCGCGAAAAAGCTGGCTCATATTAAGAGTTTGTGGCACCGCTTCTGCCAGAACCATCAACATTTTGCGTGTCTTGCGGATTGTGGAAATGGAAACGCCGTCCACTGTGGGATAATCGCTGTCCAAAATCATATTGACAACCTGCATCAGCCGCTGGTCGTGGTTTTTGCGAGTCTCTTTGTAAAACGGATAGTATCCTGTGGCACAATATTTTTCGAAAGCAGGAAGAATCTTCACTCCGGTCGTCATCTCCATGGCGATGTCGGTGTGATGTTCCAGCAGATCCTTCAATCCGACAGGCTGCATGTGGTACAATCCCTCAAATTCCAGATATTCGCGGAACGACATCCCATTAAGTGTATAAAGCTGCATACGACGCGAGAGGTCTGCCTGGGCATTGTCTATCTGCAACATCGACGAACCTGTAAATACTATATACAGATCCGGATATTCGTCGTAAATGTTTTTTATCAGTCGTTGCCAGAGCGGGAAATAATGCACCTCGTCAACAAAAAGGTACTTGCCCCCGTGGGTATAATGGTATTCAACAAGGTCTTTGACATCGTGTGTGGTGAACCACAGGTCGTCGAGCGAGATGTACAGAACCGAATCCTTGTCGGCGATGTCTTGTTTGATATGCTGCAATATCAGAGTGGTCTTTCCTCCACCTTTCGGACCTTTAATCCCGATAAGACGGTTGTTCCAGTCTATCTCGTCGAACAGATAGCGGCGAAACGTTTCCGAAACAGCGGCTATACGGCGTTTGCTTGTGCGCTCAATCAGTGCAAAATCTTCCGTGTTTATCATGTTCTTTTATAATTTCCGAATATATAACGCCTAGTGTTTCGATATATTGTTTTAGTTTTAAAAATAATATTTGAAAACACTTTATTTGTTATAATTTTAATATTTACAGATACTAAATATATATCACTTTTAGTATCTATACATACCAAACCAACTTCGATCTAAAAATAAATAACGGAACTATTACATGTAACAAACAAATTAGTAACAATTTTGTTACTAACAAACTTGTTACAAATATAACAAATTGTAATACAATAAACTAAACCGCTTTACCACGCAAATTTTGCAAGCATCTTTGGTGCAATTTAACTATATTTTAACAATAGCCACATTCAAGTTATAAATGCAGCACTTTGATTATTCATTAAATTTGGTTTTGTAAAGATAAGGATTATTTTTCATACTTTTTTCTCTTGAAATATGAAGAAACATTCAGTGAATGTTTCGATAGCGTAGCGGAGAAAACCAAAATTCTCCGCCCTTCGGGCTATCGGAACAGCCACTGGCGGTTCCTTCACATTCAGGCCACCGCGCCACCGATTTTCTGCGAAAACCGGTTGGTTGGGGCGGGTGCCGCTTGCGCTATGGGCGGTACAGTGTGGCATTTACGGTTGTTGGATTTTTCCTTTCGACAACTCATAATTACAAATCTATAAATACGGGAAATTTGATCGTTACCACCACGTTAGCGACATATAATCAAAATTACGGATATATTCCAGTAACCAATTGAGATTATCAATGTCCCAGCCTTTTTTGTAAGCATTGTCAATAAGTTGCTGACAAGTAACTTCTAAACCATTAGCGACAGAAAGATAACAGTATTTTAATTGGAACATTAGAAGTATATGTATTCCCTCACTAGAAAAACCGGAGTCAAAAGAAATTCGCATAAGAGAATCCTCGGCCTCAGTGTGTTTTAATGTAAAATCATCCAAATAGTTTAAGATCTCGCTTATATGCAGACTAAAAGAGGCTGTGTCGTTTAAATAAGAGGCTTTCATCAAACATAATCTTTCTTTAAATAGTAACTTGTCTTCGGGCAATGAATCGGATAAAACAATCGCTTCATCATATCTATGCACTTCTGCCAACATTCTACAGAGAGCCAAAGTGTAATGATCTGTAGTGAAATGGTGATTCGCAGTAATCTTCTTGTATAACAGAATCAGTTCGTTTGCCACGTTGACATCTTTGGTTTCGGAATATTGTTGCTCAAGTTCCATCTTGTATCCGACTGCCTGACTTAAATTAAAAGTTGAATCGATTTGCGCACGTGTGCACCATGGTATAAGACAAATCAATATGATAAGATATAGTTGGTTCATATTTTTTACATATGGGGACTTCTAATTTTACATTATTTCTGATTTCATAGTCATTTTATCCGATTTTTTGCGAAGTCCGGTGAACAAAAAGCGAACAAAACGACACTGCAAAGATACGATTTTTTTTATTCATTTCCACTTTTGTCTTGATACAAAAGTGGAGCAAAAAATCAAGAACAGTTAATCCCTATCCAGCCCACAAGCCCCCGCTTCCCGGGTAACTGTTCAGCCCAACGCGCATTCGATTTTTTGCAAAAATCGTTTGGCGGGGGCAGGTGCTGGTGGTGCTACTGGGGTTAAGTGTGGCATTAGTTTTTTGTTTGTTTTTTTTGGTGGAGTATCAACAACCTTGTAAACGTTTTACAATTAGTGATTGATTAATCGATGGTGTAAGAAACATCATGATAAAAGAGCTTTTGATTCATTGTATCAATATATAAAACAACAAAACGGCAGGAAGATACTTCATTAATTCTATAAAAACCGGCTCCTTGTTTTATATACTTGTATATTTTATAATCTTGACTACAATAGTTGCTCTTAAAGCTTTTATCATATCTACAAAAGTCGTTACCAATCTTCCCATATAGTGTGGTATCTTTAATAATATAAATTCGAATATATTCCGAGTGAAAAAAATCACTTTCACAATATGTCTCTTTTAACGTTATTTTATTTGATGTTGCACATCCCAGCATATTATCGATTTCTGTATTGTCATTACATGATACTGAGATTAACAGAATTAAAACAAATAATATTAATTCACGGATTCCATTTCGAATAACCATAATTAATGTGTATTGAAGAATTTATACCAGATAGATTTGAAGCACTATTAACTAGTCTTGTTTTTATTTCATTTTTTATAGAGCGTGCACCAAGTTTTTGGGGATTAAAATTATATACGTCATAAAACCCTACAATATTTCCAGAAGAATTCGTATATACGGTTGCTCTACCGAAGGCAAGACTATAGTTGTTAGTTCCATAGAAATTTATTTCTTTACGATGACCGATGTATATTTTTCCTGATCTGCCACGTAACGAAACTTTTCCTTTGTCAGTCACAGCGTTTTCATTGTTCTTAATAAACAAAAGAATACCAGCAAATTGTGAACCTGTAAGTTTGACATCACCCTTTTCTTGCCAAAAATAAGAAAACACGTCTTGGGCTATTCCTTTTGACGCAAAATCACGTATACTGTTACCTATTAATCCTAAATTGTCACTACACTTAGTTTTATTTCCATAATCAACTTTAAAAACATCACCATCCTTTAAATTAAGAACTTCTTTATCATTAACCGTGTATCCTTGCTCTGCTAACATTTTTTTTGCTATTTCTGTTGAAGTATTGAGGTATCGAGCCAATGTCCAAGCATTATCACCTTTTTCTGCAATCAGATTTCCATCTTCATCAGGCTTCCAAGCTTCTTTCCCCGTCGGGTCAATCACATTCACCGGATTATTAGCACAGTACGTATAAGGACTTGTTGTCGGATACTTCTCAAGCAGCGGGTCCCTGCTCGTAAACACCGGCGGAGCCATGTAACGGGCTTCGTAGTAGTACATCCCAGTCTCCTCGTCCAATTCCTTGGCGTTAAAGCTATACTTAGGCAACACCGAAGAACCAAAACTATTGTTATACTCATTCGTAATCTCACCAAACGGAGCGTACAAAAACCCTTGCACTACAGAGGCATTGCCGTCAGTAACATAGCAAGTAGAACCAAGGTGGTTGGGGTGGTAGTAGAAAATGCCATCGGCGGAAGGCTGTAGATTACTTATGCCAATAACAGGTAGTTCAAAAACAGGCTTCGGGTTTTCTGGGTCTTGTTCCTCGCCAACGGGCAGGAACTCGTAGCCTGTAATTCCTACTATATTGCGGCGTATGTTGCTGTCAAGTTGGTCTTTGCGGTCTTGCAGGTCGGGGGCGTGGGTGGCAATGGGCAGGTTTTGGTCTCCCAAGCGGCTTGCAATCCTTTCCATACCGTTGTAATAATGTTTGGTGTAGTATCCGTCTTGGTTGAAGTTCAGGTAGCTGTTGGGGTAGAACATTATGTTTCTGAGGTGCAGTTCGGTAGGTTGTGGCTGTCCGTTTATCCAAGTGGGGGAGTTTTGGTAGGATATTTTGTATTTTCGGCTGTTGGCGTTGTCGTAGCCGTAGTACGTATATAGCAGATTGTCATATATATACGCCTGCATATTGCTGTTTATAGTAAAAAGGTAGTACTCGGTTTTATTTTGTATGTTATTCTTCCTCATACTGCCGTTAATGTTATAGAAGAATATTTATGGTTTCTCATATAGTACATACGAAATTTATATACAAAAGAATAAAAATTAAAATTGTTATAATTACATACAACTTTAATCTAATTTTATTACTTAATAGAAACACTGATAAACAAATACCCACTATTTCAAGGACGGCATCTATAATAAGCACCCAATTTGGATACTTAACTAGAAATAGAATATCGTACCTGAAGTTATAAAGATAAAATAAACGTATGGTTAGAAGCAATAAAAAAGAATAGATAACTATTGCTAATGTACCACAAAAAATAATCAATTTGTTTTTAGTCATAATAAACACCATATTACCAATTTGAAATTTCTTTTTTGTATTCTTTATGGAACTTCTAATTTTACATTATTTCTGATTTCATAGTCATTTTATCCGATTTTTTGCGAAGTCTGGTGAACAAAAAGCGAACAAAACGACACTGCAAAGTTACGATTTTTTTTGAATTTTGGTGAACTGCGTTCAGTGATGAGTGAATTGAGATGGGTGGTTTGTAAGCTTCGTGTATATGTCTTAACTTTTTTATAACGGCAGTGAGAATCATAATTGTTTTTCGTATTTCTAACCCAACATTACGGATTGGTATTATGTGCTGATTCTTTCAATTGTCTTTCATATTGAATTATTTCTATCATTTTTCTTGGTGTATACCAATGATTTCCAAGCTCTATGTATTTTTCTTTAATATACAATGAAGTGTCTTTACTGTAAAAAAACATCGACCGATAAGTACGACAAGTATAACTGTGAGTATCGTCGTCGTGTTTTTGCACACTATAAAAATTGTTTTCTGAACAAAAAAATATGACAGCTTTTAACTGTTCAACATCACAACCATAACGTTCTTCAAAAAACACATGCTCCTTAGTTAATGAGTGCCTGATTGAATCTACTCCGGATTCTTCAACATCAACAAAATAGTTATCTTCATAATTTATTAAACACCTTCTGCCATTTTGGAATACGAAACAATAATGGCCATTGTTGTCTTTGCCATGTCTTAATAATACATAATCAATTCCGTTGAACAATGTATCCAAGTCTTGGTTGGAAACAGGGCATGTCAAATCAACAAGAGAGTCCTGTTCAACAAGAGAGTCCTGCCGATGAACACACGATAAAAAGGCAATTATTATCATTGACAATCCAATTATTTTTTTCATGGCATATTCCTCCTTTCCAATTTGTGACCTAAAGTATTATAGTTCATAACGTTATTGTTGAAAATAGCTATTTTCGCACTGCAAAGATACGATTTTTTTTGAATTTTGGTGAACTGCGTTCAGTGATGAGTGAATTGAGATGGTTGGTTTGTAAGCTTCGTGTATATGTCGCGTGTCTCCGACACGGCGAGGATTGCTGCGGGATTACAAATCCCCATACTAAGAGTGTAGGATTAATATGGTTATCCGCTTCGCTATCGAAACACCCACCAGTTGTTTGTTCTCCGTTTCATCGGCAGTTCAAAAAACACAACAAATTTTTGCTATTGCAAAAAAACGGAAAATTTTCAGCCTGCCTTTAGTCTATTACGCCTGATTTTGCAAAACACATCGAAAACAATGAATAAAAAAGCTATATGCCACTTTTATTTTGCAAAAAGCCGAAAAAAACTTATCTTTGCACAGCAAAAAAATGACGCTATGCAAGCTGTAATTATCGGAATATTACTGCCCTTGGCAGGTACGATGCTTGGCTCGGCCTTTGTGTTTTTCATGAAAAGGGACATCCCCGACAGGATGCAGAAAACACTGCTGGGCTTTGCCAGCGGCGTGATGGTGGCCGCCAGCGTGTGGTCGCTGCTGATACCGTCGATAGAGATGGCCGGCGAGCGTGTGATGCCTGCCGCTGTGGGCTTTATGGCGGGCATGGCGTTTCTGCTTCTGCTCGACGAGCTCACGCCGCACCTGCATCTGGGAGCCCCCAAATCCGAGGGTCCGCGCTCGCGGCTGTCGCGCACGGCGATGCTGGCGCTGGCGGTAACCATACACAACCTGCCCGAGGGCATGGCGGTGGGTGTGGTGTTTGCCGGCAATGCGCAGGGACTGTCGCTGAGTGCCGCCCTTGCGGTGAGTATAGGCATAGCCATACAGAACATCCCCGAAGGGGCTATCATCTCCATGCCCATGCACGCCGAGGGCAACTCGCGGATGAAATCGTTTGCCATTGGCACCCTTAGCGGCGTGGTGGAGCCCATAGGCTCGGTGGCCATTCTGCTGCTGGCCGGCGTTTTGGGGGTGGCATTGCCCTACCTGCTGGCGTTCGCCGCTGGCGCAATGATGTACGTGGTGGTGGAAGAGCTTATTCCCGAAACAGCCCAAGGACGCCACACTAACCTAAGCACCATAGGCTTTGCCGTGGGCTTTGTGCTGATGATGGTCATGGACGTGATGCTCGGGTAGATGATAAAAACGCATTTTTATAACATATTGAATAACAATTAGAAAACCATAGACATGAACAAAATGAACATCCCGTTGATAGGGACCCTGCTACTGCTTTCGCTCGTGGTGTGTCCGCTGCTTTACATCTATGTAGGTCCTGCCTTGGACGCCATGCAGCTGTCGGCGCTCAAGACCATCGGAATTGTTGCCGGATGCAGTGCCCTGCTCTGTTTCGTGGTGGGCGAGCTTACCCGCAACAACAGTCAGGTGGACAAAGTGTGGAGCCTGCTCCCCATCGTCTATTGCTGGATTATCGCCGTCAAGGGCGGCATGAGTCCCCGCCTTGTGGTGATGGCAGTACTGGCCACGCTGTGGGGCGCACGGCTGACCTTCAATTTCGCCCGCAAAGGGGCCTACAAACTCCGTTTTTGGGAAGGCGAAGAGGACTACCGCTGGAAGATACTCCGTGCCACACCGGTACTAAAAAACCGTGGTGTGTGGATGCTTTTCGACCTCGTGTTCATTTCGGCATACCAAAACGCACTGATACTGATGCTTACGTTTCCCGCCCTTGTGTGCATGGGCTCCGACAGGCCTTTCGGCTGGATGGACGCCGTGGCGGCGCTGCTGATGTTCGGTTTTATCGTTTACGAGACCATCGCCGACGAGCAGCAGTGGAAATTCCAGAGCAAGAAATGGGCTATGCTTAAAGCCGGAAAAAAGCTGGAAGAGCTTCCTGCTCCGTACAACAAAGGGTTCAACACTTGCGGACTGTGGGGCGTTAGCCGTCATCCCAACTACTTGGCCGAACAAGCCATCTGGGTGAGCCTCTACCTTTTCACCATCGGCGCAGGCGTGGGCATCATAAACTGGAGCATAATAGGCGCGCTGCTTCTGGTGGTGCTTTTTACGGCCAGCACCAGTCTTGCCGAGGGTATCAGTGGCGACAAATACCCCGACTACGGCGACTACTGCAAAAAAGTGAACAAATATTTTCCCGGAAAGAGATACCTCGGCTGAAACCATGCTCGAATTCGACGCAACCATATTGCAAAACGACGGGATGGACGCTGCCTACGTGGAGGTGCCATTCGACATAAAAGCCCTTTTCGGCAAAGGACGGCTGGCGGTAGATGCCACTTTCGACGGAGTGCCATACAGCGGACAGATTGTAAGGATGGGGACTCCCTGTTTCATAATCGGATTGCGAAAGGACATCCGCAAACAGATAGGCAAGACCTTCGGCGACACAGTGCACGTAACGTTTTGCCAACGAAAATAAAACAACAACACTATGACTAATTTGGAAAAATGTAACTCAGGACAGGAATATTCGTATGCCGACGAGGAGCTGATAGCCCTCAAGACCGAAGCCATACGTCAATGCGAGATTTTCAACGCCATCGACGGACGCGACTACGAGGCGCAGTACCGCCAGCTGCAGCAGATGCTCGGCGCGGTGGGCGAGCGAGTGTGGATTGCCAAAACTTTCAACTGCGACCGAGGCAAGAATATCTTCATCGGCGACGACTTCACAGGCAACCACAACCTCACCATCCTCGACATCCGCGAGGTGTATATCGGCAACCACGTGATGGTTGGTCCGCACACGCTGATTACCACCGTGGGACATCCGCTTTCGCCGAAAGGCCGCCGCGAGTACCATGCCTTGGCCAAGCCCGTGCGCATAGGCAACGATGTGTGGATTGGCGGCAACGTAACCATACTGCCTGGCGTAACCATTGGCAGCAACGTAGTGGTGGCGGCTGGCGCCGTGGTTGCCCACGATGTGCCCGACAACACCCTTGTGGGCGGCGTTCCCGCAAAGGTTATCAAAACTATAGAAAACGACATCTGAACAAATATACAAACAACATCTTTTTGCAAAAATTGAGAAACCGCAAGTTTATAGGTACATTGGCAGGCATTGCCGCCGCCATCTGCTACGGCACCAACCCTTTGGGCGCCCTGAAACAGTATGATGCAGGAATGCAGACCAACAGCGTTTTGTTCTACCGTTTCGGGCTGGCGTGGGCCATCATCGCCGTTGTGATGCTTTTCCGCAAGGAGAAACTCAGGGTGACGTGGCCGGAATTCCGTGTACTGACGGGGCTGGGACTGCTCTTCATAGTGTCGTCGCTGACGCTGTATCTCAGTTTCCACTATATGGCGGCTGGCGTGGCCTCCACCATACTTTTCACCTATCCCGTGATGACGGCACTTATCATGACAATATTTTTCCACGAACGCGTCACTTTTGCAACACTGCTGTCGCTGCTGCTGTCGTGTGCCGGAGTGGTATTGCTCTATTGGAGCGACAACGGCGACACCCTGTCGATGGTGGGGGTGCTGCTGGTACTTGCCTCGGCACTGTCGTACGCCCTTTACATCATACTGATGAACAGGGGCAACCTGCAGATGTCGCCCATCAAGATAAACTTTTATGTTTTGCTGTACTGCGCTCTGGGCATGCTGGCCTATTCGTTGATTGCAGGGCTGCCGCTCACGTTGCCCCACGGCACTGTAAGCTGGTTCTACGTAAGTTGGCTGGCCTTGGTGCCCGGCATTTTCGCCCTTGTGCTGATGGTGTATGCCGCCAAATACGTCGGGTCCACCGCCACGGCCATACTGGGTGCCCTCGAACCGCTCACCGCAGTGCTTATAGGACTGTTTGTGTTCGGTGAGCCCTTCACCGTTTATCTTGCCGTAGGCATAGTGCTTATCCTCGCCGCAGTGGTGATTATTGCCATGGCACAACAGAAAAAACATACCGACAAAGTAACCGACATAAAAACCAAGACATGAACGACAAACCCACAGGAAAAGACTATGTAGGCAGCGACGATCTCTACGCCGACGTGCAGCGCACCATGCGGCTTTGCGCCGAGATGAACAGCGGCTGGCACACCGAGGCCGAGGTGCGCGACTGCCTGCGCGAGATTACCCGCAGCGAGGTGCCCGACACCGTGCGTGTTTTCACCCCGCTCAACATCAACTATGGCCCCGGCGTTCGCTTCGGCAACGACTGCTTCCTCAACTTCGGCTGCACGCTGTTAGCGATTGGTGGCATCACCATCGAGGACGGCGTTTTCATCGGGCCGCACTGCGTTCTGGCCACCGAATACCATCCCGAAAACCCCGAAACCCGCCACACGCTGCTCACCAAGCCAATCGTGGTGAAACGCAACGCCTGGCTCGGTGCCGACGTCAAGGTGCTGGCAGGGGTAACCATCGGCGAGAATGCCATCGTGGCCGCCGGATCGGTCGTCACCAAGGATGTGCCCGCCAATATGGTGGTGGCAGGAAGTCCGGCCAAGGTGATTAGGGAGATAAAGCCCGAAAAATAAGACTTTTGTTAAAAAAAAATCTATTTTTTTCGCCATTTTATTCAAGAAAAGTTGTATCTTTGCAGCGTCTTTTGAACAGAATTAGATGACATATTTGGAATTCAGAGAAAAGTGGCACGGGATGGGATGTTTCAACGTCTATCAGATTCGTGCGTGGAATCCGGGTTTCGACCGAAGCAACCTCACACGTTGGGTGAAGCGGGGCTATCTGTCGAAACTCCGGCAGGACTGGTACGCCTTCAGCGACCTGAAAGGCACTCCCGAAATGGCGCGTTACATAGCGCAGCGCATCTACACGCCGTCGTACATCAGCCTGCACTACGCCCTGTCGTTCTACGGCATCATCCCCGAGGCGGTGACCGACATCACCTGCGTCACCTCCAACCGTACAGCGGCCTACCACAACGACTTCGGCCGCTTCAGCTACCAGACCGTCAAGCCCGACCTTTTCTTCGGCTTCCGCCAGATGCCCGTTTCGCCGCAAGGCAGCTACCTGCTGGCTTTTCCGGAGAAAGCCATCCTCGACCTGCTTTACCTC
>JAFSOU010000119.1 GCA_017443265.1 Bacteroidales bacterium
TACATCGAGGCGGAGGTGCCTATCACAATCTGGCAACGCAGGTTGGTCTCCTCTTCGAAAGTTTTTACAAACAGTTTGTCGGTGCGGCCGTACAGTTTCCAGTCGATATGCTTGGTGGACTCGCCGCTGTTGTACAGCCGGTGTTCCGAAAACTCCACCGAAAAGCCGTGGAACGGACTTTTGTGGAGGCCTACAATATAACCTTCAACCACTTGTCGTGCAAGTAGTTCCAAATTGCGGTAACGCTCTACCCTGCCCTTTTCTATGCGGCTGTCCAATGTTTGGTGATTACGTCGAACAAATAAAAATCATTCCGGCAGCCGTATGGACTACCGAAATGACTTTTTTTTCAGATTTACAACGAGTTAGAAGAGCTTTTCCAACAACTCGGTCAATGTTGCTTTCGGAACGGCTCCCACGCTTTTGTCCACCACTTGGCCGTTTTTGAAAAACAGCACGGTGGGCACGTTGCGGATACGGAACTGTGCCGATGACTCTGGACATTCGTCAACATCGGCCTTGGCGACAACAGCTCTGCCGGCGTATTCTTCGGCAATCTGCTCCACTACTGGAGCAAGAGCTTTGCATGGTCCGCACCATGTGGCGCCGAAATCAACCATAACGGGTTTATCCGATTTCAATACCAATTCCTCAAAATTGGCGTCTGTAACATGTTCTGCCATAATATGTTTCTGTTTTTACGTTTAAATAACTTTTTGCAAAGTTACGAAAAAAAATTGTTCAAAGAGAGGAATTTTCCAAAGTTTTTTTAGTTTTGATAAACAGTCTGTTTTTAATAACCCTGTATCGCACTGATTTCAAAGTATTTCCATAATTGATTTAAGCTCAGATACGGTGTGTGTCGGTTCAAAATCGGCTTTGGCTCCGGAGAAATTGCAGAAAATCTGGTCGATGCCCGCATTGCGCGCCCCTGCGATGTCCACGTTGATGTCGTCGCCGATGATGACACACTCCGAGGGTTGGGCGTGCAAACGTTGCAGCACATGGTCGAAAAAAGGACGGTGCGGTTTCTGCCACCCTATGTCGTCGGAGAGGAACACATTGTCGAAAAAAACGTCGATGCCCGAAGTGCGCATCTTTTCGAACTGCACCTCCTTGAAACCGTTGCTCACAATGCTCAGCGTATAGCCTTTTGCTTTAAGGTAGCGCAGCAGTTCCATAGTGCCTGGTACAAGGGCTGTTTTCTTTGGACTTTCGAAAACGTAGTAGTCGCCCAACTGCTTGCCCAGTGCGAAAGTGTCGGTCATGCCGAAATGGTCGAGAGTCATCGAAAAACGCGACACGTAAAGCACTTCCTTGGCAAGGGTGCCGTTGTTGTAGGCTTTCCAGAGGCCGGCGTTGATGATATGATAGGCGTCGAAAAAGGTCTGGAAATCGGCGTGGCACAGCTTTTGCAGCTCGTATTTGTCGAACAGCTCGCGCATAGTCTGCTCGCTGTTGCGCTCAAAGTCCCACAGCGTGCGGTCGAGGTCGATTAGCAAGTGACTGTATTTCATTACTCTAAAAAAAGGGCCATGATGGATACCATCACAGCCCGTTTATCAATTCTTGTTAAGCAATTATTCTGCAGCAGAAGCGGCTTCCTCGCCACCTTCTTCGGTAGCGGTAGCGCTCGAACGTGTCGATTTAACTGTTACAACAACGCTTGACTTAACGTCGAGGAGTTCGAAATTGTTGGTGGGAACTTCCTGAACTTTGATGCCTTGCAGGACATCGAGGTCGGTTACGTCGAGAACAATCTTGTTGGGCATGTCCTTGGGCAGGGCTTTCACTTTCAGACGTTTGATTTTGGTGACCAGTTTACCGCCTTTCATAACACCCTTGGAGCTGCCGGTTGTGTAAACAGGTATTGACATAACAATAGGTTTGTCGTCGCTAAGTTCGTAGAAATCGGCGTGATAAACAATTTCCGTAACAGGGTGATACTGAATGTCTTTCAGCATGGTCATGTGTTTGGTGCCGTTGAGGTCGATTTCGATAAAACAGGCGTCAGGGGTGAAAATCACCGGGCTGAAAGCTGTTTGAGGAACGGAGAACATTTTCTGTTCGCCTTTTCCGTACATAACGCAAGGCACTTTGTCTTCGCGACGCAATGCTTTAGCATCCTTTTTCCCTACGTTCTCGCGGAGAGAACCGCTCATCGATACTATTTTCATTGTTTTTGTAATTTAAATTAATGTATTTAGTGAATTAAAATGTTATTCCAAAGTTTCTATCACACCGCGATGGTGTATGGTTGTTTCGTACAAATCGTTGATGGATTGGTTGTTGACTATGCGCTGTATAGCGCTTGCAAACAGCCAGTCGGTGGAAAGCACATGAATCTTGGGCGATTGGCGTTTCAGCGGTATGGTGTCGCTAACAACCAGTTCCTCGAGCTGCGAGTCTTCGATTTTTTCGATGGCGCTGCCGCTGAGCACGGGGTGGGTGATCATGGCGCGCACCGATTTTGCACCGTTGTCCTTGATAATACCTGCGGCTTTGCAGATGGTGGAGCCGGTGTCGATTATATCGTCGAGCAGAATTACGTGTTTGTCCTTAACATCACCGATAAGGCGCATCTCGCCTATCTCGTTGGGTTTGTTGCGGTGTTTGTAGCAAATCACAAAGCTGTTGTTCATGGTTTTGGCGTACATGCCGGCGCGGCGCGAGCCTCCGAGGTCGGGCGAGGCGAAAAGCAGGTCGCCTTCGGGTATGTCGAGGCTGCGGATGTAAGGCATGAACAGCGACGAGCCGAAGAGGTGGTCCACTGTGATGTGGAAGAAACCCTGTATCTGGTCGGCGTGGAGGTCCATCACCACCACACGGTCTACACCTGCCACTTCGAGCATGTCGGCCACAAGACGCGATGTTATCGGCACATGGGGTTTGTCCTTGCGGTCCTGACGGGCGAAGCCATAATAAGGTATAACGGCTATCACCTGACCGGCGGAAGCACGGCGGGCGGCGTCAACCATCATAAGCAACTCGAAAAGGTTGTCGGCGGGAGGTATTGTGGACTGCACAATAAACACCTTTTTTCCGCGCACCGATTCCTCGAAAGAGGGTTGAAATTCGCCGTCGGCATACTGAAAAACCACAGATTTTGCCAGACTTGTGCCTAATTTTTCAACAATTTTGCGGGTGAGGTTTTCTGTTACTCTGCCCGTAAATATACATACTTGATTTGTTCCGTCTAACTGCATTTTGTGTTGTTTTTTGAGTTTGCAAAATTACGTTTTTTTTTCGGTATTTTCAACAAAATGAGAAAAAAAATTTTGTCATGTCAAAAAAAGTTCGTAATTTTGCACCCGCAAATGGGACGAGAGGATGTCCCCCTACTGAGTTGCCCAGGTGGCGGAATTGGTAGACGCGTTGGTCTCAAAAACCAATGAGGTAACACTCGTGCCGGTTCGATCCCGGCCCCGGGTACAAAAAAATCCTGCGAAAAACGCAGGATTTTTTTTGTTTCACAATAAATGATTGTCAATTGTCCAACGCAAGTCTGAAACCAATAGCCGAACTTTTGTAGTAAGGATATTGGCTGCTGCGGGCGGTGTTTCGGCAGTCGGACTCGGGACTGTTCCATCCGCCGCCGCGCACCACGCGTTTTGTGCCAGAGAGTTGTCCGATGGGATTTTCCCGAGAAATGCTGTCGTACATGCCATACCAGTCGTGGCACCATTCAGCCACATTGCCCGACATATCGCATATTCCGAGTTCGTTGGGGGCTTTGGTGGTGACCAAACATGGCGCGGTTGTGTTGTCGGCATACCACCCGCAATAGTGCAGGTTGTCGCTCCCACTGAAAATGTAATCGCCATTTTTGACGCCTCCCCGTGCTGCGTACTCCCACTCCGCCTCGGTGGGAAGTGAAAAATCGCGTCCCGTAAGGATGTTCAGCTTTTCGATAAAAGTCTGGCAATCGTCCCAGCTGACATTCTCTACAGGCAGATTTGTAGTGCCATCTCCTGCAAACTCACTCGGATTGTTGTCCATCACGGCATTCCAAAGGCCTTGTGTAACCTCGGTCTTTCCGATATAAAAGGTGGAAAGCGAAACATCGTGGCTTGGCGCCTCGTTTTCAACAAAATCGAACAGATAACCGTCGTTGCCCATGCGGAACGTACCGCCTTCTACTTTCACCATCGAAAACGACACTCCGTTGGCTTTGAACGTAATGATTGGCGGATTGTCATCCGGCACAATCAGCTCCTGTTTTTCGGTGCACGACACATATAGAATAGATGCCAGCAGCACAAGGGAAATACGGTAAAAATATTTTGTTTTCAGCATTTTGTTTGTTGTTTTATCCTACATTGGCGCCGCAGGCCACCATCTGACTTGGGGTTACCAGCACCAGACGTCCGTCCTTGTCCTCGGCGGAGAGTATCATGCCCTGACTTTCGACGCCTTTAAGCTTGCGCGGCTCGAAATTGGCTATGAAACACACCTGCATGCCGACCAGTTTCTCGGGCTCGGGGTAGTATTTGGCAATGCCCGACACTATGGTGCGACAGCCCATGCCGTCGTCGATTTTGAACTGCAGCAGTTTGTCGGCCTTGGGTACTTTGGTGCATTCCAAAACGGTTCCCACGCGTATGTCCACCTTGGCGAAATCGTCGAAAGCCACCTTTTCTTTCACCGGTGCGGGAGCCCATGCGTTGAGCTCGTTCTGTTTCTTGGTTTCGAGCAGTTTGTTCACCTGTGCCTCGATAATGGAGTCGTCTATCTTTTCGAAAAGGAACTCGGGCTGTGCCAGCTCGGTGCCGTCGGCCAGAAGGTCGAGAGTGCCGGCTTGGCTCCACTGCAATTTGCCGATGTTCAGCATCTTGCGCATCCTTTCGGCGGTGAAAGGCATGAAAGGCTCGCAAAGCACTGCAAGGTTGGCGCAAATCTGCAATGCGGTGTTGAGTATGGTCTGCGTGTATTCGGGGTTGGTCTTAATCTGTTTCCACGGCTCGGTTTCGGTGAGGTATTTGTTGCCTACGCGGGCAAGGTTCATAAATTCGGCCAAAGCCTCGCGGAAACGGTAGGTCTCGATGGAGGTGCCTATGCTTTCGGGGAATTTGGCAAGTTCGTCGGCCACCTGTTTTTCCAAATCGGTGGTGGTGGTTACGGCAGGCACTTTGCCGCCGAAAAATTTGTGCGTGAGCACGAGGGTGCGGTTCACAAAATTGCCGAAAATGGCCACCAGCTCGTTGTTGTTCTTGTCCTGAAAGTCTTTCCAAGTGAAGTTGTTGTCCTTGGTTTCGGGGGCATTGGAGCAGAGTGTGTAGCGCAGCACGTCCTGACGGCCGGGGAAATCCACAAGATATTCGTGCAGCCACACTGCCCAGTTGCGCGAGGTGGAGATTTTGTCGTTTTCGAGGTTGAGGAACTCGTTGGCGGGCACGTTGGCGGGCAGTATGTAGCTGCCGTCGGCCTTAAGCATGGAGGGGAATATGATGCAGTGGAACACTATGTTGTCCTTGCCGATGAAATGCACCAGCTTGGTGTCCTGCGATTTCCACCATTTTTCCCAGTCGTCGCCTTTAAGCTGTTTGGTGAAGGAGATGTATCCTATAGGTGCGTCGAACCACACGTAAAGCACTTTGCCGTCGGCGCCTTCCACGGGCACTTTCACACCCCAGTCGAGGTCGCGGGTTACGGCGCGGGGCTGCAGGCCGGCGTCGATCCACGACTTGCACTGTCCGTAAACATTTGTTTTCCAGTCGTTTTTATGACTTTCGAGAATCCACTGGCGGAGCCATGGTTCGTGCTTGTCGAGCGGCAGAAACCAGTGTTTGGTGGGTTTCAGCACGGGCTTGGCGCCGCTGAGGGTGGATGTGGGGTTGATAAGGTCGGTGGCGTTGAGCGAGGTGCCGCAGGCTTCGCACTGGTCGCCGTAGGCGTGATCGTTGCCGCAGTGCGGACAGGTGCCCACAATGTAACGGTCGGCAAGGAATTGGTGTGCCTCCTCATCGTAGTACTGCATCGACTCTTTTTCAATGAAACAGCCTTTTTCGTAGAGGTTGCGGAAATACTCGGCGGCGGTGCGGTGGTGCTCGTCGCACGAAGTGCGGGAGTATATGTCGAAAGAGATGCCAAGCTCGGCGAAGGATTTCTTTATAATCTCGTGGTAGCGGTCCACAATGTCCTGAGGCGTTACACCCTCTTTGCGGGCCTTGATGGTGATGGGCACGCCGTGCTCGTCGCTTCCGCCGATGAAAATAACGTCTTCGCCCTGCGAGCGCAGGTAGCGCGCGTAGATGTCGGCAGGCACGTAAACGCCGGCCAGATGGCCTATGTGCACTGGACCGTTGGCGTATGGCAGCGCCGAAGTTATGGTATAACGTTTGTTTTTTCCTTCCTTATCGGTGTAAGTCATTGTAAGATATTTTAATATGTGAGTTATTCTTGTTTCTACAAATCTGCAAATATACAAAAAAAAAGCCACTTTTCCGAATTTGAAGAACAATATAGCAATTAACTTTTTAACAATTGCAGAAAGAACGGATACGCAAATACCTACTATACAAACAAATACACAACTTGCTACCATCTTTATTGTGAAAAAAAACGAAAAGATTTGCACCGAACATTTTTTTTTGTAATTTTGCAATGCATTTGCCGAAAGGCATTTGCTTATAAACAACAAAAATACAGACAATTAAGTACAAACAAAAAAACATTTGAGAAATGAAAAAAGCATTTAAAATCATGGCAGTGGCCGCCATTATGGTATTTGCCACAAGTTCAAGCCTGATGGCTCAGTTCAAATTTGGCGTTAAGGCCAGCGGTACAATGAACAACATGTTCCTTGCCTCCGACACTATTAAAGACATTAAACGCGCTCCAGTTTTTGGTTTCAATGTTGGTGTTATGGGTGAATTCTTCCTCAACGACAACATGAGTGTCGGTGCCGAACTTCTCTTCGCTCAGCAAGGTTACAAAAGAACCATTGAAACTGGTAACGAAAACAATGGTTTCAAAAGCGAGACCACTTACCGCACCAACCACATCAACCTGCCCATCGTATTCAGATACTACATCGGCGGTTTGGCAATAGAGGCTGGTCCTCAAGTAAGTTTCTGCTTCGGTGGAAAAACAAAGAGCCATTCCGAAGAAACACTTCTTGGACACACCGCTACCCAAGACACCACAATTTCTTTGGGAGATGTTGAATCGGATATGCAAAAAGGAATGTCTGATTTCAAACTGTGGAACCGCATCAACATCGGCGGCACCATTGGTCTGAGCTACAACATGGCCAACGGTCTGTTCTTCGGTGCACGCTACACCTACGATTTCACCAACGCTTTCAACGACATAAAACTTGGCGACGATCTGAAACCCAAACAAGAAGCTATTAAATCCCACCATGGCGTTATCTCCGTCAGCGTAGGATTCAAGTTCTAAGTATTTAGAAACGACACAAAAAAAGACAGACGCTCCAAGCCAAGGGGCGTCTGTTTTTCGATATACAAGTAGCAAACAAGGCTTTTCAAGTGTCGTTATAAAAAAGTGACAATATGGCAAGGATATTAAGAATATTGATTGTGGCGCTTTTTCTCACACTGGCTTCAGGCTCCGGCCTTATGGCACAGTTCAAGTTCGGCGGCAAAGCCAGCGCATCGGTAAACAACATGTTCCTTGCCCAAGACACCATAACTTACATGAGACGGTTGCCGGCTTTCGGCTACAACGTGGGCCTGATGGCGGAATATTTCATCAACGAAAAGATGAGCGTGGGTGCGGAGGTGATGTTTGCCCGCCAAGGCTACCGCCGCACGTGGACGGAGCATTTCGACCATCCCCTCACCGTCCCCGACAACGAAAAAGCCACCTGCAGGACATACCACCTGAACATACCAATCATTTACAGATATTATTTCGACAATATCGCTTTCGAAGTAGGTCCGCAGATAAGCCTCTGTTTCGGCGGCAAATGGGCATACACTCTCGAACAAACCATCCACGCCGACGAGATCGCAACCTTCGACACCGTTTACCATTTCAGCGACTGGGAAGAACAGACGGAAAAAGGAAAGAACATCGATGGTTTCAATGCGTGGAACCGTATAAGCATAGGCATCACGGGAGGCGTGAGTTTCAATCTGGAGAACGGTTTGTTTTTGGGAATTCGTTACACCTACGACTTCACCCACTCTTTCAACGAGGCTGTTCTGGTGGAACCAACACCCGTGGAGAAATGGGAACAGGCCACTTTCAAGTCGCACCACAGTGTGCTATCATTCAGTGTGGGGATAAAAATCTGATTTTTTGAAAAAAAGTGTTGCAAAAAAAAAAAAAACTGTCTATAGATGTATGAAATCACAACAACACTAATCGAAAATGAAAAAGACAGCAAAATTTTTGGTAGTGGCCGCCATTATGGTATTTGCCACAAGTTCAAGCCTTATGGCTCAGTTTAAAATCGGTGCAAAAGCCGGTGTTGCTATGAACGGCATGTTCGGCAAAAACAGTTTTTACGACAAATATGAAGTGAAGCCCGTGTGCGGTTTCAATGTCGGCATCGTAGGCGAATACATGATTAACGAAAAAATGAGCATCAGCGCCGAAGTGCTTTACGCACTACAGGGATATTCGCTATACTTTGAAAAGGACTTTGTTAGTGAACCTTTTTCACTAGCTCCTTCGATTCATTCAGAAGGCAATATAAATACCTTTTCTAATCATATCAACGTGCCTGTAATGTTTAGATATCACTTTGGAAGTTTCGCTGTGGAGGCTGGCCCTCAGGTTGGTTTCTGCCTTGGCGGGAAAGAGAAAAGCCATATTGAATCCGACGTTACTGGTCCCGGTGATTTTTTACCCCCAAGTACCACACACCAAACATACGACTATAATTACACTTTCGAAGAACTCGAATCCAATGGCAAAGAAAGACTTGGCGACTACCGAATGTACAACCGTGTGAACGTCGGCTTTGCCGTCGGCGTGGGCTATGAATTTGATTTCGGGATGTTCCTCAACGTTCGTTACGCCATGGATTTCACCAACTCTTACAACAATATAATCAGCGACGAAACTACTGGAAAAGCCGTCAGTTGGGAGAACTATCCGAGCAAACAATGGGGTGTGGCGTTGTCTGTCGGATACAAATTCAAGATAAAGTGATTTGAATATTGAGTCTGTAAGATAAAAAAAACGCCCACAACAACGGGCGTTTTTTTTGTTCAAGTTTTTTATGTCTATTCATCCCTTGTGCAACTGCAGAATCTGCTGTGCGGCGTTTTTGGTGTCCACCTTGGCTATTACGTGTTCCACAGTGCCGTTTTCGTCTATAAGATAGGTGGTGCGTATCACTCCCATGGTGGTTTTGCCGTACATCTTTTTCTCGCCCCACGCGCCGAACTGTTTTATCAGTGTCAGCTCGGTGTCGGCAATAAGGTGGAAGTTGAGGTTCTGCTTGGCAATGAAGTTGAGATGCGATTTGGCGGAGTCCTTGCTAACGCCAATAACCTCGTAGCCGATGGCACGTAGCTCCTCCATGCCGTCGCGAAGCGAGCAGGCCTCGGCGGTGCAGCCGGGAGTGCTGTCCTTGGGGTAAACGTATATGACCACTTTCCGGCCTTTGAACTGACTGATACGCAGTTCGTTGCCATTTTCGTCGAGTCCCAGCAGATCGGGACATTTTTCACCTTTTTTCATTTCGGATTTCGGATTTGTGATTTCGGATTTTTTTTAATTCATGGTGTACTTAAAAAAGTAACTTTTTCTCTAAGACTTGGTTGATATTTGTTTTCTGGTAGTTTTTGTTATTGATGCAAGGAGTTTTATTATTTCTTCACAGTCTGTTTGAATGCTATCATACATTTTCTTATCTATGTATTTCGTTTCATACAACAATTCCAGCCAATATGCCGTTTCATCGGCTTCTTTAAGAGCAATAGTCAACTTTGTATGGAAATCAGGCGTCGACTGTGCCCGTTTTGCTTCTCTCAAATTTGCTCCGATACTTGTTCCACTTCTCAGTATTTGTTTCGAAATAACATACTCCGACTTTTGTTCAACAAGATATTTATACAAATTTACAATTCGTACGGCAAAAGCGAAACTCTTTTTTTGTAACAACTGTTTATCCTCAACCATAACTACTTAATTTTCAAAGTTATTAATATTTACAAATCCTAATTCCGAAATCCGAAATCCGAAATCCTAATTCCGAATTATTCTTTTTCTTATCCATTTGTTGCGGCAGGCAAGGCGGAACAGTGCGGGTTGCAGGCAGTAGCTGAGCAGTATGGTGGAAATCATTCCTATCAAAGTGCTTACGCCCACCGACTGTATTGCTGGATGCTGTGCGAAAAGCAGAGAGCACACCACCACTATCAGAGTGAATGCCGAGAAGAATATTGCCGTTTTGTGGTACTTGAGCAGCTTGCCATCCTCGCCACGCTCCTTGCTTATCAGCCCGTCCATAATGAAAATGCTGTAGTCCACCCCCACCCCGAATATGAACGACGAGATGATGATGTTAATAAGGTTGAAAGGTATTCCGAAAAGAGCCATCACTCCCTGCACTATGTACCAGCTGAGGAACATAGGCGAAAAGGCTATCAGCGCCGAAATCAAGCTCCTGAGCGATATTATCAGCACCAGCAGCACAAACAGCGACGAGATAATCAAAACAATGTTGAAGTCGTTGTGGAGTATCTCCACCATATCGCCGGTGTAGAAGAATGGATCCACCACTACGGCGTTGGGATTGGCGGCAATGGTGCGGTTTACGGTGGGGACATTCTCCTGAGGCATCACCACCGAAGTAAACAGTATCACAGCGCTGTCCTCGGCGTACTCCATGTAGTTGCAAAGCAGTTCTTCGGGCATCACGTCGGCGTCGAGTATCGACTCGGGGTAATACAGCTCGGTGAGCATGTCGTAGAACGGCTGGAATGTTTCGGGGTTGAGTCCGTTTTTGCGGGCGGCAGAGGCTATCCTTGTCCGCACAGCGTTGATTTTTTCGGTGTTCCAATAGCTGTACCACACATCGATGCGCTCGGTCTGCTCCTGCTCGGTAAGGAAAAGGTTGGTGATCTTGGAATAACGGGTAATCTTGCCTTCGGCCTTCAAAGAGTCGAGAACTCGCAGTATGTCGCGGTTGTAGAGTAATGCCGAATCGAGGGTGTTGGCACTTATGGCATAATATTGCGAGAAATAGCCCGGATTGTTCTTCTGTTCATACAAAGCCCTCGATTTCATCACCACAGGCTCGTAATAGCCTATGTTTTTGAGATTGTTGTCGAAAGTGATTCTGTTGGAAAGGAAGAAACAGGCCACCGACACCACCACAAGCACACCGATAAGCCAGTATTTGCGGTCGATGGGATAAGTATTAATGCGGTCGAGTATGGCAAACGATTTTTCGTTGCGAGTGTTTTTGCTGTATTTGAAGAAATGTGGCAGAAACACCAATGCCGAGAATGTTGTGCCTATCAGCGTAAGCGAGGCAAAGATGCCAAAATCGCGCAGAAGGTCGCTGTTGGTGAGGATAAGCCCCACAAAAGCGCCAATGGTGGTGAGGCAGCCCAGACACACTGGCCTTGCCTGCTCACGAATCACACGCTCGGGGTCGGTAACATATTTATAATGGGTAAGCACGTGCAGACAGTAGCTCACCGCCACTCCAAGTATCAAAGCGCCTATCCCGAGCGCCATCAGCGACATGCGTCCTTTTATCCAGAACATACAGGCGAGGGCGAAAAAAGTGCCGTAAAGAACCGGGAACAGAAGGAAAGGAAGCGAGGTCTTGTTGCGGAAACACCAAGTAATAACGACCCCGATTATCAGCAGCGAAATGCCGAGGGTAAGGGCAAGGTCTTTTTTCATCTGCCGCGAGTTGAACACACTCTGTACCGGCGCCCCGTGGAAGAGTATCTCCACATCGGGATATAGCTCCTCGAAATGCTCGATATTTTCTTCGAGCAAATCAACCATGGCAATGCAATGTTTTGAGTCGAAGGATTTTACGTTGGGCGAAAGGAACACCAGCTCCACGCTGCTGTCGGGACAGAAGAAATGGTTGTCGATGATGGCATATCCGCCGAGGTCATCGATAAGGCGTCGTCCGTCCTCACGGATGGCGTAACGCAGTCCCGCCGGATCCTGACTTATTATCGAGGCGGCGTTGCCCGTCTCGTCCTCGGCCAGAATGCGGGCGTTCTCCTTCATCTTGGCGTTGATGGCCTCTGTGGTAAGCATAGAGTCGAAGGTGGCGTAACGTTGCTCGTCGACAAACTCCGGCACGTGCTGCACGGCATAGTCGATGAGGTTTAGCAGAAGGTCGTCCTCGATACGATATAGGGCGTTGGCGTAATAGCCTGTGGCAGAGTCGCTTTGCAGCAGACGTTCCACAAACTCGTCGCAGATTGCGGCAAGGTCTTCGTTCGACGTTTTACCGCTGCGGGAGAGCATCTGCACAAAAATTTTGTCTTTCACCTTGAGGTTTTCGAAAACGATGCCTTCCTTCACCGAATCGAAAACAACATTACCGTCGGTTGAATCGGAGCCGACCGTCGATTTGGCGTGCGGCAACAGTTTCGACATGTCCTCCTCGTAGGTGAGCTGGAAACCGAACACAGCAAACACTATAGTGGAGGCAATTAGCAAAATCCACATCAAAATGCTGTGCCTGTCGAAAAAGTGATATATCGAAAGAAATAATTTTTCAATCATATATATTGTTATATATCAATATTTTAAATCAATAATCAACATACTCGACATACCTGTCAAAGTAATTTGCAAAGATAAGAAAAATAATTATAATTTGGAAATCCAAATAAAAAAGCATATCTTTGTAGGACGATAAAAATAATGAAAAATTCAGTAATAACACGATTTTAAAACAATTAGATATGATTAGTTACAAAGAATTGGGATTAGTAAACACCCGTAAGATGTTTGCCAAAGCCGTTGACGGCGGTTACGCCATACCGGCATTCAATTTCAACAATATGGAACAGCTGCAGGCCATCATCATGGCTGCCGTTGAGACAAAATCGCCTGTGATACTGCAGGTTTCGAAAGGTGCACGCAACTACGCCAACCAGACTCTGCTGCGCTATATGGCCGAAGGCGCCGTGGAATACGCCAAAGAGCTCGGTTGCAAAGCTCCCGAAATTGTGCTCCACCTCGACCACGGCGACAGCTTCGAACTGTGCAAGTCGTGCATCGACATGGGCTTTCCGTCGGTGATGATCGACGGCAGCGCCCTGCCCTACGATGAAAACGTGGCACTCACCCGCAAAGTGGTTGACTACGCTCATCAGTACGATGTTACCGTTGAAGGAGAGCTCGGCGTGCTGGCCGGCGTGGAAGAAGAAGTGTCGTCGGCCGAGAGCCACTACACCAAACCCGAAGAGGTTATCGACTTTGTAACCAAGACCGGCGTGGACTCGCTGGCAATCTCGATAGGCACCTCGCACGGCGCTTACAAGTTCACTCCCGAACAGTGCACCGTTGACCCCAAAACCGGTCGCCTGCTGCCTCCCCCACTGGCTTTCGATGTGCTTGAGGCAATAGAAAAGAAACTCCCCGGATTCCCCATCGTGTTGCACGGCTCGTCGTCGGTGCCGCAGGAAGAGGTGGACACCATCAACCAATACGGCGGCAACATGAAAGCCGCTGTGGGCATACCCGAAGAACAGCTGCGCAAAGCTGCCAAGAGCGCCGTCTGCAAGATAAACATCGACAGCGACAGCCGTCTGGCCATGACAGCAGCCATACGCAAAGCCCTTGCCGAGAAACCCGCCGAGTTCGACCCGCGCAAATACCTCACACCCGCACGCGACAGCATGAAAAAACTGTATATGCACAAAATAGTCAACGTGCTGGGAAGCAACGACAAACTGCAAGACGCATAAAATAAAAAACGTATTGCTCCGAACGGCACGGACTTGCTCGAAACGACAAGTGAGTCCGTGTTGTTTCCGTTATTTATTAAAAAGTGAAATGTGAACAGAGATCTGTGAACTGAAAACTATAAATTATAAACTGCTAACTCAAAACTCAAAACTCCAAACTGCAAACTAGCCATGTCCGACATAATACAACTGCTGCCCGACTCAATAGCCAACCAGATTGCCGCCGGCGAGGTTGTCCAGCGTCCGGCTTCCGCCGTGAAAGAGCTGCTCGAAAACGCCATCGACTCCGGTGCCACCAACATACAGCTGATAATAAAAGACGGTGGACGCACTCTGATACAGGTTATCGACAACGGCTGCGGCATGTCCGACACCGATGCCAGATTGTGTTTCGAACGTCACGCCACCTCCAAAATCCGCAAAGCCGACGACCTTTTTGCCATTCGTACCATGGGATTCCGTGGTGAGGCATTGGCATCCATCGCCGCCGTGGCACGTGTGGAACTGAAAACCAAGACCTTCGACAACGAGCTGGGCACTTGCGTAATTATCGAAGGCTCCGATGTGAAAGAGCAACAGCCCTGCCAAACGGCAAACGGCACCTCCATAAGCGTCAAAGACCTGTTTTTCAACATCCCGGCAAGGCGCAACTTTCTGAAAAGCGACAACGTGGAGATGGGGCATATCGAAGAGGAGTTCCGTCGCGTGGCTTTGGTGAACACAAGCGTTGGATTTACACTCTACAACAACGGCAAACTGCTGTACAAAATGGACCCCTCCACCCTGCACGAACGCATCGCCGCACTGTTCGGCAACAACTACCGCCAACGGCTGTTTCCCGTGGAGGAAAACACCGACATAGTGAAACTGAAAGGCTATATCTGCAAAGCTGAATTTGCAAAGAAAACCCGCGGCGAACAGTATCTGTTTGTAAACAAACGTTTTATAAAAAACTACTACCTAAACAACGCTATAGAGAAGGCTTACGCCGACATGCTTCCTGAAAAGAATTTCCCATCCTATTTTATTGACCTCGAGGTGGATCCGTCGCGAATCGACATCAACATACATCCAACCAAAACCGAGGTGAAATTCCTCGACGAACACGCCATATACTCCATCCTGAAAGCCGCAGCAAAAAAGTCGCTCGGACAGTTCACCTTCGGACACGAGTTGGATTTCAACCCACTCGACGGACTAAACGAAATACCTGTCGACAAAGACAATTATACGCCAAAAGCTCCCAACATATCGATAAACCCAAATTTCAACCCTTTCGAGAGCCAACACCGCTCTGAAAACAGCGGCAAAAGCCTCTCGGCAAACACTTCACACTCTGCATCGAAAAACAACAACGACTGGCAACGTTTTTTCGAAATTACCAACGAAAATACTTTAAA
>JAFSOU010000120.1 GCA_017443265.1 Bacteroidales bacterium
TAACTCCTAACTCCTAACTCCTAACTATTTAACTGTGTGGAACATCCTGTCGCCTGCATCGCCGAGGCCGGGCACTATGTAGCCGTGGTCGTTGAGGCGTTCGTCGAGGGCGGTGGTGTAAATCTGCACGTCGGGATGGGCGTTTTTCACTGTATCCAGGCCCAGTGGCGAGGCCACAATGCAGAGGAATTTTATATCCTTCACCCCGCGTTTTTTCAGCTGTCCTATGGCGTTGACGGCCGAGCCGCCGGTGGCAAGCATGGGGTCGAGGAGTACGACCTTGCGGTCGGAGATGTCGGCAGGCATTTTGAAATAGTATTCCACCGGTTCCAGCGTCTCCTCGTTGCGGTAAAGTCCTATAAAACCGAATGTTGCGTTGGGTATGGCCTGCAACACGCCGTCGATCATTCCAAGACCTGCGCGCAGTATGGGCACAAACACGTATTTGTCGGTGTCGAGACGTTGTCCCTGCATCGTAGCCACGGGAGTCTCCACGGTGCAGCTGTAGGTGTCGGCGTCGCGGAAAGCCTCGTAGCAAAGCAGGTTGGAGAGTTCGCGGATAATCTCGCGGAATTCCTTGGTAGAGGTGTTTTTGTCGCGCAAGATGCTCATTTTGTGGCTTATCAAAGCGTTGTGCAGGATTACTTCTTTCATGGTGTAAAACTTTGATTATTAACTCATTGTCAATGTTAAGGCAGAAAAACGAAAGGCACTGCCGTTTTGCAAATATACACTTTTTTAGTGATGAAGAAAAATCCAGTGGATTTTTCGATAGCGAAGCGGAGAACAAATAGTGAGCAGTGATCTGTGAACTGAGTTTTGTGAAAATGTGCCTTCGGCACTTCGACAAGTTCAGTGACCTCAGGCACCGAGCGGTGGGTGAGCTTGTCGAACCCACCGCATTGTTCAACTGCAAACTCAAAACTCAAAACTGCAAACTGATCACTGAATACTGACAACTAATTACTAACTAAAAATGGTGAGTGCTTTCGTAAAAAATAGCTATTAATGGTTATTCGGTGCGATGACGGGAATCATTATTTTTGCAGATTAAACAAAATGCACAATAAATCGCAAACAACGACGTTAATAACTGATTCTTAGCAAAATGACAACTATAGTAAACGTTATGGGCGAAGAAAGAGAATACGAAATTAGACGTTTGGCCGATGTGAAAACCGGCTCCAAGTGTGTGATAGTGAAAATTGGTGGTCACGGCGGACTGCGCCACCGCCTGATGGAGATGGGCTTTGTGCGTGGCGAGACACTGACGGTGATAAAAAACGCTCCCCTTAGCGACCCCATCGAATACCAGATACTACAGTCGAGGGTTTCGTTGCGCCGCAGCGAGGCTCAGAAAATCGACGTTATAGAGCTGACGGACAGTAATTTGGCCGACCTTACCAAAGACTCCGACCAAAAAGAGTACTACGGCACTTTTGTGGAGGAATACGACAACGACAAACTGCTGTCGGAGAAAATCCGCGAGGTGAGCCATACCATCACCGTGGCACTGGTGGGCAACCCCAACTGCGGCAAGACCTCCTTTTTCAACCACGCCACAGGCCTGCACGAGAAAGTGGGCAACTACGGCGGCGTTACCGTTGACATTAAAACGGGCATTTTCTACCACAAAGGCTACACCATACGTCTGGTGGACCTGCCGGGCACCTATTCCATCAACGAATATTCGCCCGAGGAGCTGTGCGTGCGCGAGTACCTCAGCCGCAACGAACACGACCTGATACTGAACATCGTGGATTCGTCGAACCTCGAACGCAACCTGTTCCTCACCACCCAGCTTATCGACATGAACACTCCTATGGTGATGGCTCTCAATATGTTCGACGAGTTTCAGGCCAACGGCGACAAGTTCGACTACCGCACTTTCAGCACCATGCTCGGTTTCCCCATAGTGCCCACCACGGCCTCCAAAGGCACCGGCATACCCGAAGTGCTGCAGGCCATAATCGACGTGTTCGAGAACAAGAAAGACATCACCCACCACATACATATCAACTACGGCAACGACATCGAGGACGCCATTTCCGCCGTCAAGAAAGAGATTGAGGAGAACAAGGACATTATCAACAAATATCCTTCGAGGTATTTGGCAATCAGCGCGTTGGAAAATATTAAACACACCACCGCCGAACTTGGCGAACTGCCCAACGGCAAGGCCATACTTGACATCGCCCAACGCCATCGCGAACAGCTGGAGAAACGCCACAACGAGGCCATCGACACGCAGATAAGCAACGCCCGCTACGGCTTTGTGCGCGGAGCGCTGAAACAGACGCTGGTGTCGAACAAAAACAACACCAAACGCTGGAAGGCTTTCCGTGCCGACGAGCTGCTTACCAACCGTTGGCTGGGACTGCCTGTGCTGCTGGTGTTTATGTGGATTATGTTCCAAGCCACCTTCACCATCGGCGCATACCCGCAGGAGTGGCTCGACATGTTTGTGGGCTGGCTCGGCGGCGTGGTGCGCAACTTGCTGCCCGAAGGCGTCCTCAACGACCTCATCGTGGACGGCATCATCGGAGGTGTGGGAGCGGTTATCTCGTTCCTGCCTAACATACTGATACTCTTTTTGTTCATCTCCTTGATGGAAGATACGGGCTATATGGCTCGTGCCGCCTTTATGATGGACAAACTTTTCCACAAGTTCGGCTTGCACGGACGTTCGTTTATACCTTATATTATGGGCTTCGGCTATGCCGTGCCGGCGATAATGGCCACCCGCACCCTCGAAAACCGCAAGGACCGTCTGGTTACGGTGCTCACCATCCCGTTTATGTCGTGTTCCGCACGACTACCTGTGTATCTGATACTTATAGGCACTTTCTTTCCCCATAACCAAGGTCTGGTGATGATGAGCCTTTATCTGATTGGCATAGTTGTGGCTGTGCTTACCGCCAAGGTGCTGAGCAAGACGGTGTTCCGCAGCGTGTCGGAAGAGTTTGTGATGGAGCTTCCGCCGTACCGTGTGCCCACCGTGCGCAACGTGCTGATACACATGTGGGACAAGAGCGCGCAGTATCTGAAAAAGATGGGTACCGTGATACTCGCCGCCTCCATTATCATCTGGGCGTTGGAATATTTTCCTCGCAACTCCGCCGCCGAACAGCTTGTGGCACAGCAGATTGAGCAAACCGAAAACGCTCCCGAAAGCGATATCTTCACTGCCGACGTCAAGGCTGCCGCCATCGACTCCCTAACACAGTTACAGGCCGCAGTTCACAGCGAGAACTCCTTTGTGGGACGTTTCGGCCATCTGATAGAACCGGTGGTGCGTCCCTGCGGATTCGATTGGCATATCGGCGTGGCCCTCTGCACCGGCATTGCCGCCAAAGAGATAGTGGTCTCCACGCTGGGCGTGCTGTATCAGTCGGGCGACACCGAAAGCGAGGAAGGCGAGAGCACCTTGCAGGCCAAACTTCTCGAACAGCGCTGGCCCGAAGGCAGTATCGACGCTGGAAAGCCCATCTATTCGCCGCTGATGGCGTATGCCTTTATGATTTTCGTGTTGCTCAGCGCGCCCTGCATAGCCACCCTTGCCGCCATAAAACGCGAAGCCGGCTGGGGCTGGGTGTTCTTCACGCTGATTTACACCGTGTTACTCGCATGGCTCTGCTCGATGCTGGTCTTCCAAATTGGATCGTTGATTTAGTTGAAAATTGAAATGCTCCTTGCCCTTCGGGCAGAGATCTCGTTGATATTGTAGATTAATTATTTATAGAACAAATTAAGCCCTGAATTGCGAAGCAATCGTGAACACATATAAAATATAATAATATATGTGAACAACGGGCGAAATACAACAGGCGGGGGTGAAGAAAGGTTCAGTGAACCTTTCGATAGCGAAGCGGAGAATTATTAGCCCCCGTAAAAATCGACAAGATCTACAAGATCTCGCGAGCCGCAGGCGAGCAGGAGAATCAAAAACAAAAAATGGATTTATTGAAATTACAATGATGGACATACAAACAATAATAGCGTTGCTGATAGTCGCTGCCGCCGTGGTACTGGCCGTGGTGCTGGTGTGGAGACGTGTTGGCGGCAAAGACTGCGGTTGTGGCTGCGGCAAAGACTGCCAATGCAATACTTGTCCCGACCGCAAAAACGACAGCCCGAACAGCCCCTGCAATTCGTGTGGGAAAAATAAAAATTGACACCCAAAATATGTCGGAGACACTGATAAATTAATGGAAAATTCGTGATAATTCGTGTTCAATAACAAACTGTTACGTGTGTCCGTGCAAAAGTCATAAAAAATATGTATCTTTGTAGCCTCAAACCGATGAAAAATGTTACCGATATGAAGCACAAACTCTTTACCGAAGACATGAAACTGGCCGACCTTATCATTGCCAATCCTCATCTGCTGCCCACCTTGCCGCGTTTCGGCATCAAGCTGGGGTTCGGCGACCGCAGGGTGGGGGAAGTGTGCCGCAAAAACGGCCTCTCGCCCGATTTTTTCCTGCTTATGTGCAACGCCTACACTTTCGAGAGCTACACGCCCTACCCCGAAGCAATTGCCGAGACGGACATGAGCTACCTTGTTCCGTTCCTCATCGCCTCGCACCGCTATTATCTCGACATCCAGATTCCTCACATCGAGCGGCACATGTTCAACATCATCGGCGACGAGAACAGCAACTACGCCAACGCCTTGCGCTCCTTTTTCAGCGACTACAAAGCCGACATCACCGAGCATTTCGACTATGAGGAACGCAACCTGTTCCCCTACATCACCGACATGCAGCAGGGCAAAAAACGCTCCGACTACAGCATCTACGACTTCGTGCAGACCCACAACTCGGGCATAGAGGACAAACTCAGCGACCTAACGCTGATACTTTTCAAATACCTGCCCGAAAAAAAATCCGACAACGACGTCATCGACCTTATTTTCGACCTTATGGAGCTGACCTCCGATTTGAACAAACATGCCACAATTGAGGACAAAATACTTGTGCCTTACGTCGAGACTTTGGAGAAAGGAGCCGGCAAATGACAACAAACAAAGCCAAGATTTTGCTGGTGGAGCCCTCGCGCATTGTGGCCGAAGGCTTGTGCAAAATCCTCAACGACAGCGGTTTGTTCGGCACTGTGTCGAGCATAGCTTCCGTCGAGCATCTGGTGAGTTATCTGACCAATGTCAATCCAGACGTACTTATTATCAATCCGTTGCTGATTACTTCGGAGAAACTGCCCGAATTTGTCGCCCTCAGGCAACGTTTCCCCAGCGTTAAAACCATAGCTTTCTGCACACAGCTCGCCGACAATGCTGTGATGGAGAAATTTTCGACTGTCCTCAACCTTTTCACCAACCCGTCGCTATTGGTGAAAACCCTGCGCGACATCACCGAAAAGCCACAGCCCAAGGCACGTAAAACAGAGGACAGCGACACCCTGTCGAAACGCGAGATAGAAATACTTATACTTGTGGCACAAGGACTTATGAACAAAGAAATTGCCGACCGGCTCAACATCTCGCTCAACACCGTCATCACCCACCGAAAGAACATCATCAAAAAAACCGGCATCAAATCTGTGGCCGGCCTCACCTCTTACGCATTGATGCACAACTATATAAACATCGGTAAGTAACTTCGTGTTGCGTTTTTGAACAAAAAATACGCCCTGCCGTGTGTAATTGCGACAGGGCGTTGATAATGTAAAAAAGTAATGTTCAAAGTCCTTTCACCGTCCATCGCAGCAGGCGGCACGACAGCAGGAAATATACACCAGCCTGAATCCACAATCCCAACAGTTGCGGGAAAATCTGTATCACGCTGGCTCCCATGGTGTTGACAGCCACGTAGCCCTGTGCGGCGAAAGTGGATGGGAACAAGTATGAGAAAGCTTTCCACATTAGCGGTATGTTCGACGAAGGCCATGCAATGCCTGTTATAAACAGCAGGATGATGGAAAAAGCGGGGAACATGACAAGAGCGGCTTCGCGGCTGCGGAAGAACGCTCCCACCGACATTGCGAAAAATGCTGTGGCCAGGATGAACGGCAGTATTAGCGCAAGCAGACTTGCCACACTGCCGATGTGAGGCAGGTGGAACAGATGCGGTATCAGCATCAGTCCGTACACCGAAAGGGCGGTGTAGATGATGAAATACGCCAGTCCGCGGCCTAACACAACGCGGTAGATGCTGTTTTTCTTGATAAACGAAGGTATGTAGTGTTTGCCGTCCTCGTAGGCGGTGCCGGCCAGCGTGGTTACACCGAAGAACAAGGTCTGGTGCAGTATCAGTATCAGGAAAATGGGCAGCAAAAAACTGCGGAAACCCTGTGTGGGCGAGAAAAGGTCGATGCTTTCGTTGGTAACGGGCTTAATCATCTGCTGTGCCTGTCCGTCGGTCATGCCGAGGGCGCTGAAACGCCGCAGCTCGATGTCGCGCATCTCGTCGAGCATCACCATGTTGGTGCCCAGATATACGGCGCGGTAGTAGAGAAAACTGCCCATGTCGCAGTAGAGCGAGAGGTAAGCTTGCTCGAGGCGGGCAAGGCGGTCGTTGTAGTCGTTGGGGATGTACAGCACACCGTGCACCTTGTGGTTTTCGAAAAGCTCGCGTGCCTCGTCCATGTTGGCGCAGCGGTACGCCACATCCACTTCGGGGGTGGCGTTGAGCTTGTGCACAAAACGCCTGCTGTCCGCCGAAAGGTCGGTATCTACCACAGCCATAGGCACTTCGGTGAGGTTGTCGCCACTGTAGATGTAGCTGTATAGTATTGGGTACACTATGCCGGCAATGATAAATATGATGACGGCCGTTTTGTCGTGAAATATTCGCTGTATCTCAAGACTTGTAACGTACCATATATCCTGCAGTGATTGTAAAAACTTGCTCATGACTTATATTGCTGGATAGTTTTGGTAAATAAGCGCTTTGTGCAGACGTTTGGCGACGAACAAAGGCAGGAGCATGAACACCGCAATCATAAGCAGATACTTGGCTGTGTGCGCAATAGGCAGGCCTAGCATCGCCGTGTCGAGGGTGAAAAGGTAGAACGACCGCATGGGGAAAAGCACTGCAAGTCCTTGAATGGCAGGAGGCATGTATTCCAGCGGGTAGGTGAATCCCGACATTGTTACGGCCAAAATTCCATACAGAATGGCAAGACTAAGGCCGGTGCTTATAACGGGCATAACACCGATGAAAAACACCCCAAGGCATTGCATCGTGAGGATGAAAACCACAGCGCCGAGCATATAGAAAGCAAGGCTGCCTTCCATCGGGAAACGGAACACGAAAAACATCAGGAAAACGCCCACCATATATATTATGATGTACAGTAGTGTGTGCGGCAACAGTTTGCCTGCAAGGGCTGTCCAATACGATTTTCCGGCGGTTTTCAGCCACTGGCGCGAAGTTTTGTTTTTCAGTTCCACACCTATGGAGTAGGTGGTTACAAGCAGTATGATAAGTCCCAAAATGCCGGGGAATACCGTTGTTAGTAGGTAGGAAGGGTAGTTGAGGTATGGGTTGCCGATGAGGTGCGAATCCACCACCACGGGCTGTATCAGTCCCATGATGGTTTTGTCGTTGTAGCCTCGTGCTCGGAACAGCTCGCGCTGCACGGCGGCAGGGGCGAGGTTGGCCATGGTGGTGAGCTCTTTCATCGACAGCGAGCCGCCCATAAGGTAGGCTTGGTTCATATAGAACGACATCTTGGGCTGCTGAAATGCCAGTATGTCGGCGTAGAAGTTTTCGGGAATGACGAAGAAAGCGTAGATTTTGCCGCGCTGCATGGCGTCGCGGGCTTCCTCGAAAGAGGTGTACTGCTGGCGTATGTCCACGTAGGGCGTGGTGTTCACCTCGCGTATCAGCCGGCGCGATATGTTGGAGTGGTCGTAGTCCACCACGCCGATGGGCAGGCTCTGCGGTGCTCCTTCGCCCATAAAGGAGAAGAAAAACACATACAGAAACGTCATGATGCCCACGGTGGCAATGATATACACTGGGTTTCGGAACACCCGCTGTATCTCCCTTACCGCTACCTCTTTAAAATTGTCGAACATCGCTGATGTGTGGTTTTGGGATTATTTGTTTACGATAATCACTGTCATGCCGGGGCGCAGGTTGGGTATCTCGCTCACCGGACGGGCTTTCACTTCGAAAGTCTTGGCGTCGAATTTGGTGGTGTGCTTGGTGGCGCGCCAAGTGGCGTACGACATCATGGCTTTCATGAAAGTGATTTTGGCTTTGTAGGTTTCGTCGCCAAGGGCGGGCACCTGTATGGTGATTTCCGTGCCTACGGTCATGTCTTTCAGCTGGTCCTCGCGTACGTTGAAGGTAAACCAGATGTCTTTCAAATCCACTATGCTCATTATCGGGGAGCCGGAGCCCACCAGTTCGCCCACTTTCGGGAAACGTTCGGTAACTTCGCCATCGACGGGCGAAACGAGGTTTATTTCGTCGAGGTAGGAGGTAACCTCCGACACGGCTCCTTCGGCACGTTCCACCAAGGCTTGTGCTGCCATGATGTCCTCGCGCTGGGCGCCGTTCAAGGCCATGTCGTACTGTGTCTTGGCAGCGTCGGCAGTAGCCAAAGCGGCTTTGTACTGGGCTTCCACCTCGTCGCGTTTCTGCTGCGGGATGACGTTTTTCTCGTACAGCGTCTGCACGCGGTCGAAGGATTTTTTGGTGATGTCCACACCCACTTGGGCTTTCTGGTACAGAGCCAAGGCTCCGGCAATTTGTTCCTTGCGGGCGCCGGCGTGGGCTTTGGCGTTCTGTGCCGAGGCGGCTTTCTTGGCGGCCTGTGCCTGTGCCAGCTTGGCCTGTATTTCAGGGCTGTTGATAAATACAAGGGTGTCGCCTTTCTTCACATGGTCGCCCTCTTCGAAATAATATTCCTCGATACGTCCCGGCAGTTTTCCCGACACGCGGTATTCCGTGGCTTCGGTCTCACCGTAAATCACATCGCTGTCCTTGTCGTAAAGGAATATGCCTATTATCATCACCAGAATGACAATGATTCCGATGGCTACCAAACCACGCCACAAATTGGCTTTTCTTCTTTTTGTGCTGTTCATTGTATTATGAGTTTATTTTTTTATTCTACTGTTGATGTCTGTTTTTCGCCTAAAGCCCTGTTAAGGTATAGGTCGTTGATTTTTAGCTCTATGGCTGCGTCTATTTTCTCCGAGAAGGCTTTCATCCAAGCTGTCTGGGCGCCCATCAGGTCGCTGGCGCCAAGCACTCCTTCGTCGAAGGCGGCTTGTGCCAGACGCAGGTTTTCTTCGGCGCTTTGTATGCTGCTTTCGGCCTGTAGGTAGTTTTTCATCGACACAAGGCGCTGTTGCGACACTTGAGTTACCTGCAGTTTTATCAGCTCCTTGGCCTGTTCGGTCTGGTATTCCACCTCGCGCTGTTTCGATTTGGCCAGTTTCATGGAGTGGAAACTGGTGGGGTGTGCCAACGGGAAATTAACCATCACGCCGCCGTAGAACATGCCGCCGAACTCTTTCTCGAAGCCGTTGAGCAGGTTGGGGTTGGAGATGAGGTATCCGCCGTTGGCCACAATGTTGGGCATGAAAGTGGAGCGTGCCACGTTCACACCTTCTTTGCCTATTATCTGTGCCTGTTGCAGCATCTGCATCTCGGTGCGTTTTTGGTACACCTGTTCCATATCGATGGCTGTGTCGGCAAGCACGGGCAGGTTGTCGAGGTCGGCGTCCTCCACCGTAAAGTCGCTGTCGATGGGCATTCCGCAGAGCTGCGCCAGTGCCATTTTTGCAAGGGCAAGTCCGTTCTCGGCTTTGGTGAGCGACATCTGTGCCTCGTTGAGTTTCACCTGCACTTTCAGCAGGTCGCCGCGAGTGGCCACTCCGGCATCCACCATCTCGCCAACGTTGTGGTAAAGGGTGTCGAGCAACTTGCAGTAGTCCTTGGCCAGACGGTATTTGTTCTCCACCGAAACCACACGCCAGTAGTATTCGTCCACCTGTATTTCGAGGTCTTCCACAGCTTTGTCGTATTCAAGGTCTTTCACCTCGGCGTTGGCGGAAGCTATCTTGTAAAGCGAAATCAGTTTGCCGCCCATAAATATGGGTTGCGTAACGCTCACCATGCCGGCGTAGATGGCACGGGTATCGGTGCTCAGGTCATCGACAAGGCCTTGTCCCACACCGTCGATGCGTCCGCTGATGTTGTGAACAAGGTTGGTATTGGCCAAATAGTTGGCAATGTAGTTGGAAATGGTGCCGTTGCCAATGCGGTCCAAAACGCCGTTGGTGATGTTGGTGCCCATGTTGCTGAGGTTGTTCTGCTGCTGGTCGCTCAAAAGCTGCACCGAGCGGCTGCTCCACAAGGCCGCACCGTTGGCGGTGAGCTTGGGGAGGAACTGGTCGAAAGCCATCTGGCGCATTGCCTCGGCTTGCGTTTTCTTCTCGTTGGAGATAAGCAACTCCTTGTTGGCTTTTACGGCCTGCTGGCGACAGTAGTCGAGCGACAGCCGCTCCTGCGCCGTGGCGGAAAGCATGGCAGTTAGTACGGTTATTACTGCAATGGTCTTTTTCATCTGTTATTTTCCGTTATTTTTTGTTTTAAAAAAGAGAATACGACTTTTTTTTTTCAAAAATTATACTACAGATGCCGTTTTTTACGTTTTTATGCAAATTTTTCGACCTTTTGACCAAATGTGCCAAAGTGTCAGATGAGAAATGTCAGTGTCATAAACTTGAAATGTCAAAAAAACAGACAGTTGTAAATGGAACAGAATATTGTTGATATAGAAACACTTAGACGTGTTATAATAGAACGTAACGAGCAAAATCATATAGAACTGATTACCAATAAGATAGCTGTTGTGGGCGATTTGCAGATGGATAAGTTTGCCAACATCATGCAGGTGGATATGTGGGCTTTCGTGCTTTGTCTTTCAGGTACTTGCCGACTGACGTTGAATCACGAGGTTTATGATATTCAGCGCGGCTCGATTTTGGTTTATCAGCCCAATCAGAAGTTCAAAATGGAACAATTTTCGTCCGACTGCACCGGAAAAATACTTTTTGTTACGGGCGAGCTGGTCGATGAGTCGTTGGCCAAGATAACCGACATTTTCAATTTTTTGCTCTATGTGGAGGCTAATCCCTGTGTACAACTCACCGAAAGTCAGTGTGATATGTTTCTTAAGTACGGTCAGCTGATTTTGCTCAAGGCTGGAGATGCCAACAACCTTTTTTACCGCGAGGTGTCGAACAATTTGATGATGGCGCTTTTTTTCGAGGTTTTCAATATCTATAGCCAGAATCTTATCAGCCGCAGCTCGTTCAAGGCCAGCCGCGATTTTGTGTTCGAGCGTTTCCTGCAGCTTGTGGGCAAACACTATGCGCACGAGCGTTCCATCAAATATTACGCCGGACTGATGGGCCTTTCGCCAAAATACCTTTCGCAGATATGCTACCGAGTGTCGGGACGTCATGCAGGCGTTTGGATTGACCGCTTTGTGGTGGCCAAGGCCAAAAGTCTGTTGCTCGACACAAACCTCACCATTCAGCAGATTGCCAATGAGTTGAATTTCGCAAACCAGTCGTTTTTCGGCAAATTTTTCAGCAAGCATGTGGGGCAAAGTCCAAGCAATTTCCGCAAATGTTGCCGTTGAAAAAAAATGCCATAGTTTGGCCTTCCGGGTGGGCGGTGACCGTCAGAAAAGGTGTGTATTGGCGCTTCGGCGACCGCTGTTTGTCGTTGTTTATCAATAATATGAGTCCTGCCTTGAAATAAACCCCTTCTGGCAGTTCGTATTTTCGAAAAAAAAATGTATCTTTGCAAAACATTAACAGTATAAAATAAAGCCTTATGAACAGCAGTACAATTATCATTATCGTAGCAGTGGCGGTGGTTATACTATTCGTCATCCTTATTTCTTATATCAAAGCCCCGCCCTCAGTTGCATACATTGTGTCGGGCATCAATCGCAAGCCACGTATATATATAGGTAAAGGCGGTTTGCGAGTTCCGTTGTTCGAGCGTCTCGACAAGGTGTTTCTGGGCCAAGTTACAGCCGACATCCGCACAAGCCGCACCGTGCCCACAAACGACTTTATCAACGTAAATGTGGACGCTGTGGCCAAAATACAAGTTATACCCGATATCGAAGGGGTTAGGCTGGCTGCCAAAAACTTCCTTAATATGAGCGGTGTGGAAATCTCCAAGCAGGTGCAGGACTCGCTTGAGGGCAATATGCGTGAGGTGATAGGTTCCCTGTCGTTGCGCGACATCAACATCAACCGCGACAAGTTTTCCGACGAAATAATGTCTAAAGCCCAGAAGGACATGGAGGCTTTGGGCCTGCGCATCATATCGTGCAACATACAGAACGTTACCGACGAGAAGAACCTTATAGAGGACCTCGGAGCCGACAACACATGGACCATACGCAAACAGGCCAAGATAAACAAGGCCAATGCCGAGCGCGACATAGCCATGGCCGAAGCCGAAGCCCAGCGCGAGGCCAACGACGCTCAGGTGGACTCGCAAACACAGATTGCCATACGCCAGAACGAGCTGGCGGTGAAACGCTCGGAACTCACCATCATCGAGCAGACCAAGAAAGCCGACGCCGACGCGGCTTACGAAATACAGCGTCAGGAACAGCAAAAAACCATCAACACCAAAACCGTTGATGCCCAGATAGAACAGACAATGCGCGAGCAGGTGCTTACCGCCGAACGCGTTAAAATTCGTGAGAACGAACTCAACGCCGAAGTGAAGAAACAGTCCGACGCCAACAAGTATCAGGTGGAGCTTAAAGCCGCCGCCGACCTTGAACAGAGCAAGCGACAAGCCGAAGCCGAGGCATACAGGGCGCAGCAGGAAGCTCAGGCAAAAATAGCCTTGGCCGAAGCCAAGAAACAGGCCATGGTGCTCGAGGCCGAAGGTATCAAAGCCACCGGCGAGGCCGAAGCGTACAAGATACAATGCGCCGGTGAGGCCGAGGCCATAGCCATAGAGAAAAAAGGTCTGGCCGAAGCCGAGGCAATGCGCAAAAAAGCCGAGGCTTACGAACGCTACGGACAGGCGGCCATACTCGACATGATGGTGAAAATCATCCCCGACGTGGCAGGGTCTGTCTCGCAACCCATCAGCGCCATCAAAAACATGAACGTTTACGGCACTTCGGGCAGCGATGCCGCATCGGTTTCGGGTATCGTGCCTTCGGTGATAAAACAGTCGTTCGACGTTATCGAGAGCGCCACGGGCGTTAACATGTCCGACATAGTACGGGCCAACACCATCGAAGCCAAGACAACCCGCAATGTCAACCTCGACGCCGATACCGACGTGGACATCAACGTTACCAAAAAAGAAAAATAAAACAGGCCGTCGTACCTGTCCAGCATTTGCCACACGAGCGGGATCCTCCTTGCGGATTCCGCTCGTGCCGGTTAAAAAAAAAGTACTAAAATGCAAAAAAGTACGTTATAGCAAAAAAAGTTTGTAGATGATATTGCTGATTATATCTTTTGTTCTCACGGTGGCACTGTCGTTCATGTGCTCTATTATGGAGTCGGTGCTCCTGAGCACCACATTCCCCTTTATCGAGCAGCAGAAACAGAACGGTGTGCACGGGGCATACCGCCTGCATTACTACAAGGAACACTCCGGCCGCTCTTTGGCGGCCATACTGTCGCTCAACACCATTGCCAACACCATAGGCGCGTCGGTGGTGGGCGTGCAGGCCACGGATGTGTTCGGCGAGGCGTACTACGGCGTGGTGTCGGCACTGCTCACCATTTTTATCCTTGTTTGTTCGGAGATAATACCCAAGTCGATAGGCACCAAATACTGGCGCTCGCTGGCACTCAATGTGGCGAGGATACTTTCCGTGCTAACTGTGGTAATGTATCCTTTCACCGTTTTGTCGGAGCTGATAACGCGTAATATAGCCACAAAGGACAAGGAGGAGAATTTCAGCCGCGAGGAGATTTCTGCCCTCGCCAACCTTGGCGCCAAGGAGGGTGTTTTCGAAGAATCGGAAAACCGCATCCTGCAAAACCTGCTGAGACTCCGTAATGTGCGCGTCGACGACGTGATGACTCCCCGCACCGTGATGGTGGCCTGCCAGCAGGACGAGACGGTGGGGCGCTTTCTCGCCGACAAACGGGTGCTGCATTTCTCGCGCATACCCCTTTACGACAAGTCGCCCGACGACATCGACGGATATGTGCTGCGATACGACCTCAGCGACCGACTCGACAGCAAAAAGCTGAAACGTCAGGTGAAATCCTTCAAACGCCCGTTTATGAATATCTATCAGTATTCCAATTTGTTGAAGACTTGGGAGCTGATGCTGAAAAACAAGGAGCAGATTGCCCTTGTGGTGAGCGAATACGGCGGAGTGGAGGGACTTATCACCGTGGAGGACATAGTGGAGACCATACTCGGACTTGAGATTATCGACGAGCGCGACAGCAACGTGGATATGCAGGAGATGGCGCGCCAACGCTGGCAACGGCGTCAGGCCAAATACAAACTGCATGTGAGCGACGCATCGCCCAACAACGAACCCGAAGCAACACAGCAATGAGCACATATATAATAATAGGAATAGTTTTTGTTCTGGCCATTTTCGGCATTATAGGCGCAATAATACCCGGCATTCCCGGCCCGCCGGTGAGTTTCGTAGGCTTTCTGGTAGCATGGCTCTGCCTCGACAACGATTTTTCGTACTGGTACATAATAGTTACGGGGGTGCTGGCGGCCGTCATCACCGTGCTCGACTATTATATGCCGGTATGGGGTACAAAGAAATTCCATGGCACCAAGTCGGGACAGTGGGGGAGTACTATCGGTCTGATAGTGAGCATATTTGTGCTGCCGTGGATGGGGATAACCATAGGACCTTTCGGCATTCTTGGTATGTTGCTGGGACCATTCTTGGGAGCACTTATCGGCGAACTGATAGCCAAAAACAATAAAAACGCTTTCAAATCGGCCTTGGGCTCCTTTGTGGGATTCCTGTTGGGAACATTCGTGAAATTTGTGTATTGCATTGTTATTATGGTGTTTATAATAAAAATCGTGTTTTGAAAAAAATATTTCCTAACCAAACTAAGTCTGTTTCGGAAAAAAAGTGTAACTTTGCAAATTCTAACATCAAATAAAAAAAATATACAATATGAAAAAAGCTTTATTCTTTCTGTCGTTAGTGGCAGTGATGGGAATCTCCAACGCCCAAGTAAAATTCATCTACAGCAACGACACCATCAATGGCGACACTGTTACGGCTATGATAGATCCGCTTGCCGACGAAATAACGTTTGCAGTGGATATTGCAAACCTTTCTTCGGCCGATGTGGCATTGACTATTGTTGCCGACAGCACTTCACCCTACATCAACATTTCGGGAATGTGTGCCGGATCGTGCTTCACTGGCAGGTCGATAAACTTCACCTTGCCCGGCAATACCGTTTATACCGATTTCCACGCCAATCTTGAAGTAGCTCCGGGTACTCCCAACGGAACTTCGGCTGTGATTGCTTTCTGCGACCCCTTTATAAATATGCCCAATGTCAATTTCTGGGTTAAATTTGTGGTGCAGAGCTCCTCGGTAGATTTGGCGGAGCAGGCCTCGCTGCAGCTGTACCCCAATCCCGCCAAGGATTTTGTAACAGTGGCTTGTATCGGCGCCAACCTTTCTTCCAACTCCAAAGTGCAGATAGTGAACGCTTTGGGTGCTGTGGTGAAAGAAGAGGCAATGACTTCGGAACAGTCGCGCCTAAACGTGAAAGGTATGCCCGCCGGCGTTTACGCCTGCCGCATTGTGGATGGTTACAACACCGTGGCCGTGAAGAAAATGATTGTGAAATAAACAATTGACATATTGTCGGTTACAATCCGACAAAGAGAGATGCGGGGACCAATAAAGGTCTCCGCATTTTTTTTCAACAATCCAAATGAATAACTTTTTGCCAGATTGTAAGACAGTCAGTTAACCTAAATTGTTGAATAAATGTTTATAACTTGAAAAAATCGTATCGAAATGTGTGGTAATTTTGGCATTGCAGAAAACGACTTGATAGTATTATTTAAATAATTGAATCTGTTGATTTTATATGAAAAATAAGGGAGCACAAACCGACCTGTTTGCCGCCGTTGCGGAACAAAACCCAACCACACCCATGCCCGAGAAGAAACTCCCGGAGGTGGAGAAAACTGCAGCCGCCAAACCAGCGGAAAAAACTCCCGAAAAACCAAAAACAACCGGCACAAAGATGAAGAAAACCTTTACAGCTTACCAAATGGACGACATCCGCAAAGCCACTATCGAATATTTCGGTGGCGACGAACTTGCCTCCAACGTGTGGATAGACAAATACGCCCTGCGCGACGGAAAGAACATCTACGAGCTCACCCCCGACGACATGCACCACCGCATAGCTTCGGAGTTTGCACGTATCGAGGCCAAGTACCCCAACCCTATGTCGGAGGACGAGATTTACCAGCTGCTCAAAGGCTTCCGCTATGTCATCCCTCAGGGCAGCCCTATGTCGGGCATAGGCAACGACTTCCAGATAGTGTCGCTCTCCAACTGCTTTGTTATAGGCAATCCCGGCCTTAGCGACTCCTACGGCGGCATTATGAAAACCGACCAGGAGCAAGTGCAGCTGATGAAACGCCGCGGCGGCGTGGGACACGACCTCTCGCATATCCGTCCCGAAGGCTCGCCAGTGAAAAACAGCGCCCTCACCTCCACAGGCATAGTGCCCTTTATGGAACGTTTCAGCAACACCACCCGTGAGGTGGCGCAGGGCGGACGACGCGGTGCACTTATGCTCAGTATCTCCATAAAGCACCCCGACGCCGAGAAATTCATCGACGCCAAAACGACAATGGGCAAAATAACCGGCGCCAACGTCTCCGTAAAAATCACCGACGAGTTCATGAATTGCGTGAAGGAGAACAAACCCTTTGTGCAGCAGTACCCTATAGACTCGCCCAATCCTACCGTTACCAAGGAGATAGACGCCCGCGCCCTTTGGGACAAGATAATACACAACGCTTGGGCTGTGGCCGAACCCGGTGTGCTTTTCTGGGACACCATCATACGCGAGTCGGTGCCCGACTGCTACGCCGACGAAGGTTTCGCCACAATGTCCACCAATCCTTGCGGCGAAATACCCCTCTGTCCATACGACAGCTGCCGATTGCTGGCCATCAACCTTTACGGCTATGTTAAAAACCCGTTTACACCGCAGGCGGAGTTCGATTTCGACCTTTTCCGCACCCATGTGCAGAAAGCCCAGCGCCTGATGGACGACCTTATCGATCTCGAGCTGGAGAAAGTGGATAAGATACTCGAAAAAATCCAAGCCGATCCCGAACCCGACGAGGTGAAACTAGTGGAACACAACCTGTGGCTGCATATCAAAGACAAATGTATGGAAGGCCGCCGCACCGGACTCGGCATCACCGCCGAAGGCGACATGCTTGCCGCTTTGGAACTGCGCTACGGCACCCCCGAAGCCATCGACTTTGCTGTGAATGTGCAGAAAAACCTCGCACTCTCTGCCTACCGTTCATCAGTAACTATGGCCAAGGAACGCAAGCCATTCCCGCTCTACGACACCGACCGCGAGGCCAACAACCCGTTCATACGCCGCATAGCCGAAGCCGACCCCGAACTTTACGCCGAAATGAACGAACACGGCCGACGCAACATAGCACTGCTCACCATAGCCCCTACGGGCACTGTAAGTATCTGTACTCAAACCACTTCGGGTATTGAGCCGGTGTTCCTTGTGGCCTACAACCGTCGTCGCAAGATAAATCCCAACGACAGTTTGGAAAGCACCAAGAAAATTGTGAAGGACTCCAACGGCGACACTTTCGAGGAATTCACCGTGTTCCACCCGAAATTTGTTGAATGGCTGAAAATCAACAACTACAATGTTGACGAGGTGTCGGATATGAACGACGACGAACTCAAGACCATCATCGAGAAATCGCCTTATTATAAAGCCACGGCCTACGACATCGACTGGGTGGACAAAGTGCGTATGCAGGGTGCCATACAGAAATGGGTGGACCACTCCATCAGCGTTACCGTGAACATCCCAAAAGAAACCACCAAGGAGATGGTAAGCACCATTTATCAAACAGCTTGGGAGTCAGGCTGCAAGGGATGTACCATCTACCGCGACGGCTCGCGCGACGGCGTGCTTCTGGCTCGCGGCTCGTCGGAAAACGACAGCGACACATTCAAGGAGACCAAAGCCCCGAAACGTCCCAAGAAACTCGAAGCCGAGATTATACGTTTCCAAAACGAAAAAGAGGGCTGGATTGCCGTGGTGGGTATGCTCGACGGACATCCGTACGAGATTTTCACCGGCAAGGCCGAGAATTTCGTGCTCCCCGCTTGGGTGGAGAAAGGTTGGGTGATCCGCGAAAAAGAACCCGACAAAAAAGCCCGCTACGATTTCGAATTTCTCGACAAGGACGGCTATAAGGTTAATATACAAGGACTATCGCGAATGTTCAACCAGGAGTATTGGAACTACGCCAAACTGATTTCGGGAATTCTGCGCCACGGTATGCCGATACAGAACGTGGTGGAACTTATCAGCAAACTGAATTTCGATGTGGATTCCATCACCACTTGGAAAAACGGCGTGGCACGTGCTCTGCGTCGCTACATCAAGGACGGCACCGACACGGGCGAAAAATGTCCGCAGTGCGGCGCAAAAATCATCTACACAGGCGGTTGCAAGGAGTGCAGCGCCAAGTGCGGATGGTCGAAATGCGGATAAAGTATTAGTATTTCTATGAATATGTAAGCAAATAATATGTATAATGGACAAAATTTGAATGTTTTTGAGACGTTTTATCTTCTATATGTCAATAGAAAAAGAAAATGATGCTTAAAACAATATTATAACGAGAGTTAGAATATTTGTAATCGATAAAGTAAATATATACAAGTGTATTGAACAATGTTGTCTCTCGAAGAAATAATTAAATACGATAAAAATGAAAATGCTCGGGTTTTCCACAACCTGCTTTCACGGTGTAAAAGTGGATATGCCGTTCCCTATATCGGGGCAGGGTTGTCTATGTTTGTAGGATTACCTTTGTGGAATGGGTTTCTTAGTGAATTAAAAGAGCAATGTAAATACAAAAACTTTGATTTGGACAATCCCTTGGTGGCTGCGGATGAAATAGAGAGGCAATTGGGATCTGGAACTTTTTATAAGTATTTCCAGAAAGTATTTCATAGTGATAAAAATGATGAATGGTGGAAGGAACTGATTAAAAAAAATAATATTTCCCAACAGGCTGTTTCCGTCATTCCGAGATTGTTTCATGGTCCTATTATTACTAGCAATTATGATAAAGTAATTGAGGCTGTACATAATTTTAATATTGAAGTCGCATTACCTGATGAAGTAAAGAAATTAGAAGATACTAATGATGAAGTTAAGCATTTGATATATAAAGTACACGGATGCGTCTCTCAACCTGAAAAGATTGTTTTCACTGGTAAATCATACGAGAACTACTATGGTGATAATCCTAATCATGTCAGGATTTTATCAAAATTCTTCAAAAGGTTTAATCTAGTGTTTATGGGTTGTAGTGTGAATTTAATCAATAAAGACAAACCTATTGAATTGTGGGAAAAACTGGTGAGTTCTGGGCAACAGCATTACGCGATATTGCCATGTGCTGAAAGTGATTTTGATAAGCGGCGTAAGGAATTGAAAGAGTTCAACATATTTCCTATTTTTTATCCAGAAGGAATGCACGATTGTGTCAAAACCATTTTGGAAGGATTATTGTTAGAAAAGATGAATGATTCTATCAAAATCCCAATGTATGATCAAGAAAAGTTTCCTTTTGTAGGAAGAGATGGGATTCTTGATGAAATACATAGTAAATTATGTAATAATTCCAATATACTATACCTTTCTGGAATTGGTGGGGTCGGTAAAACACGCATCGCCTGTGAATATGCTAGATTACACAAATATGATTACGTCTCCGGAGTCTTTTTTTTTCATGCTGTATCAGAAGAGATTCTGTTTGCGGACATTATCCAATTCGCACGAAACAACAATCTAATAGAGGACTCCAATATTGGAAAAGCCGCTGTTTATGATAAAGTTTCCGAATGGATGATTAACAACGATAATTGGTTGTTCATCTTTGACAACATGGAAGAATTAAATCATGTAGTTAATCTATTATCTATAGTTTCGAATTCATCAATTTCTATTGGTAAAAGACATTTTTTGATTACAACAAGAAATAGAGAGAATTCGAATTCTATTGTAATTGTAGACACATTCAGTAAGGAAGAATCGGGACTGTACTTGTTTGAAATCACCAAAGAAACACCAAATGAATACTCGAGCAAAATTGCTGAGATGCTAGGATGGCTACCTTTGGCTTTGGAGCAAGCAGCTTCTTATATTACAAGAGAAGAGATTAATTATGAAGAGTATTATCACCTGTTGGTTAATACAGGTTTGCTTGAGACATTAAAACAAGGGGATTGTACAGACAACACTCTTGCAGTAAATGCCACATATAACCTGTCAATAGAAAAACTCAGTTGTGAGGAGATTAAACAGTTGTTGTACATTGTGTCTTTTTTTGCGCCCGAGAATATTAGAATTGATTGGATCCGTGAGACATTTAAGTATCTAGATTGTCATCCTGATTTGTGCAAAAAAATAAACGATGCAGATGAATTGCAAAAAATGATAGACGAACTATCTTCTTACTCTCTAATTAGGGTTGATAATGGAAAGATAAATATTCATAGACTGACGCAGGCTGTCGTAAGAAAAATGTTGATAGATGGCGATTGGCTTGATATTTGCTCAAAAACAATGGTAGAGGTGTTTGATTTGAAGAATTTTGATAAACCCGACTCAAAGTCTTCCTTTTTAGAGACGGTCCCCCATATGGAACAATTGTTTGCTATTTTTGAGAATGAGAATCAAAAAGTATACACTGCCGAATTGGGACAGCTCTACCATATTTTCATGTTCGGTTTTGATAAAATAAAAGAACACGAAATTGCTTTGAGGTATAAAGACAAAACATTAGAAATCCGCAAGGCTGTGGCTAACAAGAAAGAACTTGCGAAAACATATAATCTTATTGGTGTAGTGTATCAAAATATAGGAGATTACAAGCTGTCATTACCATTTTTAAAGATAGCTTTGAGTTTAAGAGAAGAAGTTTTTAAAAAATCAGGTAATAATGAGGACGAATCCTTTATTGCTAAAACATACACTAATATAGCGTTGCATTATTATTGGATAGGTGAGTATAAAGAATCGGAAAAGTTTCATAAATTGGCAATAAAAATAAAGGAAAAGTATGGTGATTTGGATGACAGAGCATTTTCCTATAATAATATCGGAGCTTTGTTCGAAACAATGTCAAAGTGTGATAACTATTTGGCAATGTCATATCACCAAAAAGCTTTTGAGGTTAGAAAAAATATGGAAAACTTAGTTAATCTTGCTTTCACATTGAATAATATGGGGGTTATTGAGAAGAATTTAGGAAACTATAAAGATGCTTTATTGTATTTTAACAAGGCTTTGGAATTAAGGGAAATCGTATACGGTTCCGATGCAATTCACCCTGATATTGCTCAGACCTATACAAACATAGCTGATATTTACATTAATAGAGGTGAATTAGAAGAAGCTAAGCGGATAATGGACAGGGCAATATACATATATGAGGTTAAACTAACTGACAAGCATATAGAAACCTCTAAAGCATATTATAATCTAGCAAAGTGGTATTATGTGCAATCAATGTTCAATGAAGCTGAGCTTTGGTTTAAGAAAGTAATGGATATTAGAAAAATATCTCAGAGTGAAGGGAGCGAAGATGATGTCAAAGAACTTGAGCGAATGATTATTAATTGCAAAAAACAAGCAACGGGTGAGAGCTTGTTGAATGGAATTGGATAATTGAAGGGAAAATATAAGGTATATGTTACAAGAAAAAAACAATTGTAAAAAAGTGATACGTAGTTATTATAAATAAACGAGTTATGACAAAGGTAGACAAAGGAGAAGAAAGCATGGAACCTCGTATGGTGCATTTACACTATTTTAAGTTGGATGCAGATTATGCTCAATGGATGGCCGAAGAGAAATATCGTTATCGTGCTGCACAAGTCAAGTCTTTCGTAAAGGTGAATGGAGAAAAAGTGCTCTTTAATTGGCAAATGGGACACGACATTGTGCTAAAGAAAGCGGAAGAACGTTTGGGGTCTGGTGTTGTAGAATAGGTGGGCCTTGATTTGCAAAAAGAATTGCATGACAGCAATAATTTCTCGGTAGGAAATTTGTGGTATATGAAACAGTGGTACTTGTTCTATCCGGGAAATATATGGTCGAAATGCGGATGATAGACGAATTGTTGTTTTTCATAATATATTAATTTTGCTTGTTTTGAGGATGTCTGTGGAAGCAGACATCCTCTTTGTTTTTTGGCACAAAAAAAAACAGAAGGGAAAAATGCCGCGAAAACAAAATAAGGAGGACGTTTTCATTGCAGACATTTAATAGCTTTTTTGGGACTTGAGAATCTCAAAAAAGCATCCCTTCTGACAAAATAACAAACATATTAGTATCTTAAATTTAAAATAACTTTCAAAATATTTAATGAATTTTTTCTGTCAAACCATTGTATGTCCTGATACCTTTGCAGCCACGTAATCTGGCGTTTGGCGTAGCGCCGTGTGTGCGTCTTTATGTCGGTAACGGCTTGCGTCAGAGAGATTTTGCCGTCGAAATAGTCGAAAAGTTCCTTGTATCCGACGGTGTTGAGGGCATTGAGATGGCGGTAGGGCAGAAGTCCCCGCGCCTCGTCTTCTAATCCTTCGGCCATCATCATGTCCACACGGCGGTTTATGCGGTTGTAAAGCTCTTCGCGCGGACACTGCAGACCGATTTTTACTATGTCGAAGGGACGTTTTTTTATTTCGCTTTTGCGGATTTTGGAGAATGGAACTCCTGTTGTAAGGTACATCTCAAGCCCCCGTATGATACGCAGCGGGTTGGCAATTTCGGTGGAGTAGTAATAGTCGGGGTCGAGGAGGCGCAGCTGTGCCCTAAGTGTCTCAATGCCTTCGTCTTGCAGCCTTTGTTTCAGCCGAGCACGTATTTCGGGGTCGGGGTCGGGCATGATGGTGATGCCTTGGCAGAGCGCATCCACGTAAAGTCCCGAGCCGCCCACAGCCACGGCGGTGTCGTGCGTGTGGAAAAGCGTTTCAAGCAGGGCGAGGGCGTCGTGCTCGTACATCGAAACGTTGTAATTGTCGTGTATGGAAAGATTGGCGATGAAATGGTGCTTTACTGCGGCAAGCTCCTCCTCGCTGGGACGGGCAACGCCTATGTTCAGTTCTTTGTAGAATTGTCGCGAGTCGCACGAAAGTATCTCTGTGCCAAGCTCTTGTGCAATGTGTATGGCCATGGCGGTTTTGCCTATGGCGGTAGGACCGACAACAACAAACAGTGTCTTTTTACTCATTGTCGGAGTTTGGTTTGCGTTTCAGTCCGAGTTTCGCTGCCTCGTCGAACATCAGTTGCAGGGCTGCCTCGCGTTCGTTGGGAATAGTGCCTTCCAAAATGGCCTCCTTGATGGCGTCTTTTATAATGCCAATCTCTTTGCAGGGCGGCAGGTTGAAAGTTTTCATGATGTCCTCGCCGGAGACGGGTGGCTGGAAGTTGCGTATGCGGTCGCGTTCCTCGAGGTCGATGAGTTTTTGGCGTACTATCTTGAAATTGTTGCGGAAACGCTCCACTTTCTGCTGGTTTTTGGAGGTGATGTCGGCTTCGCAGAGCAGCATCAGGTCGTCGATGTCGTCGCCGGCGTCGAACAGCAGACGTCGCACTGCCGAGTCGGTTACAATGCTTTCGGCAAGTATGATGGGTCGCAGGTGCAAAAGCACGAGTTTCTCCACGTAGCGCATCTTTTCGTTCTGCGGCAGTTTCAGGTTGCGGAAAATGCCTTTCACCATCTTGGCTCCGCGCACTTCGTGTCCGTGGAAAGTCCAGCCAATTTTCTCGTCGTAGCGTTTTGTGGCGGGTTTGCCGATGTCGTGTAGCATGGCGGCCCAGCGGAGCCATAGGTCGTCGGTGTGTTTGGAGATGTTGTCCACCACTTCCAAGGTGTGCAGAAAGTTGTCTTTATGTCCTCTCGTGCCTACAGTCTCTACACCCCGCAGGTTTTCAAATTCGGGAAATATGATTTGCAGTAAGCCCGATCGGCTCAGCATTTTGAATCCCACAGATGGTTTCGGCGAAAGCACTATCTTGTTCAGCTCGTCGGCGATACGTTCTTTGGAGACGATTTTTATACGTTCTTTGTTTTTGCCTATTGCGTCGAAGGTGTCGTTTTCTATCACAAAATTAAGCTGCGAGGCGAAACGTATGGCGCGCATCATTCGCAGAGGGTCGTCGCTGAAGGTGATGTCGGGGTCCAAGGGGGTGCGTATGATGCCGTTGTTGAGGTCGGCAATGCCGCCGAAGGGGTCGGTGAGTTCGCCGTAGGTGTCGGCGTTGAGCGATATGGCCATGGCGTTGATGGTGAAATCGCGGCGGTTTTGGTCGTCGGCAAGGGTGCCGTTTTCCACTATGGGTTTGCGGCTGTTGCTGCGGTACGACTCCTTGCGGGCCCCCACAAACTCTATCTGCCAGTCGGTGTCGTTGTAGCGGTAGTGGAACATGGCGGTGCCGAAGTTCTTATATACGGCCACCTCCTTGTTGGGGTCGATGCTGTGTGCCACACGTGTGGCCAGCTCTATGCCGCTGCCCACACACACTATATCGATGTCGGTGGCATGACGGCCAAGCAGCAGGTCACGCACCACGCCGCCCACGGCAAAGGCTTGTACTCCCATCTCGTCGGCCACAGAGCCGACAATCTTGTAAATAGGATGTATTAAACAGTTTTTTAGCATTGGATGATTAGTAGTTTTTTGTGCTCATCACGTTGCCCTGCTCGTCGAAAAACTGCCATTGTCCTGTGCGCAGACCTTTGTTGTAAGAGCCTTTGTAGCGAGGCTTTCCGTTGTCGAAATATACTGTCTGTTCGCCGTGTGCCACGCCGTAAACGTAGGTGCATTCCGACTGCGGGCTGCCGTTTTCGAACCAAGCAGTCCATTTGCCGTCGCGTTTGCCCTCGTTTAGGTTGCCTGTTGACCGCATCTTGTAGTTTGGATAGAACTGATATTCAGTTTGTTGGTATTTGTTTGCACCTACAACGATGGTTATTGGCGAACGGTCGGTGTGCATCTCCACAATATGTATGCTGTCCTTGTTTTCGGCAAGGGTTTTGCCGTCTTCGGTAAAGAAATGCCAGTTGTCGCCGAACTCGTTGTTCGAAAAATCGGCTTCGGCAAAGGTCTTGCCGTTTTCGTAGTAAAATTTCCACATGCCTTCGGGCTTGCCGTCTTTATAGTCCTTGCGGTAACGCAGTTGGCCGTTCTGGTAAAGGTTTTCTTCGGCTACAAGCACCTTGTCGGCACCTTCGCCTTCGGTATAGTATATCAGTTGGGGTTTGCCGTCGGGGTAGGAGAGTATTACCTCTTTAGTGGTTTTGTTGCAAGATATTGCAATTAAGGCAATTGCTAAAAGTGGTATGAGTTTTTTCATTGTTGTTGTGTTATTTTCTGATTAAGTCGATATAAAGTGGCAGATGATCGCTGAAACCGCCTTGGTAGCGGCCTCCGATGTAGGTGCGGAAAATCTTTTTGCCCATAAATTTAGCATCGTCGACAAGCAGGAAGTCGGCGTCGAAGATAACGGCGGTCTGGTCTTTGACGATGAGCGGGAAGTCGGATTCCAGCACCATGTTTTTCGAGGCCATCATCTGGTCGATGCACGACCAGTCGGCCTGATATTTGTACGAGCCTGTCCCGGCGGGCTTGTCGGCCACAAGGTTGATAAGCGTGTTGCGTTCCCAGTCGGCTTTGTCGGGTCCCACGCCGAGGTGTTTCACAATGCAGTCGGCAAAGGGCGAATCGTTGAAGTCGCCCATCACAATGACACCGCTTTTCGGGTGCCGTTCCATCACGGTGTCGATGGATTGTTTCAGCACCGAAGCCACGTAGTTGCGCCTAACTTCGGCCACATCGCCGCCGAGCTTGGAAGGGAAGTGGTTGACGAACACAAACAGCGTGTCGCCTTGGAAGGTAACGCCCGACACCAGCAGTATGTCGCGGGTGAAGAAAGTGCTGTCGTCGGCTTTGGCCACGGAAATGGGCTTGGAGTAAAGCACTGTAAAACGGTCGGGACGGTAGATGAGAGCGTTGTCGATGCCACGGCGGTCGGGCGACTCGTAATGCACGTAGCGGTAGTGGTATTTGCTAAGAGGTGTGTTAAAACACAGCTGCCGCATAACCCACTCGTCCTCCACCTCGCAAAATCCCATAATGGCGGGCAGTTCGCCCTGTCCGATGGCAACAATGGTTTTGTAGATGTTGTCGCGTTTAAGGTAGAAACGTTTGTAGGTGAAGTGGTTGGAGCCGTCGGGGGTGAAAGCCTCGTCGAATTTTATGCTGTCGTCCTGCGGGTTGAAATAGTTTTCCACATTCCACCATGCAATGCGCATTGTGGCATTGTTGGTGAAATCTTTCTGCGCCGACGCTACGCCGAAAGCGAAGCAGAAGGTTGCAAAAATAGTTATGGTTTGCAATAAGTTTTTCATTTTCTGATTATTGCGTTGATTTCGTCGATGATTTTGTTGGCCAGGGCATCGGCTTTCTCGGCGGTGGCACTTTCGCTGTACACGCGGATTATGGGTTCGGTGTTGGATTTGCGCAGGTGCACCCACTCGTGGTCGAAGTTTATCTTTACGCCGTCGATAGTGCTGATGTCCAAGTCTTTATATTTTTCGGCCATCTGTTTTAACACATTGTCCACATCGATGTCGGGAGTGAGTTGGATTTTGTTTTTGGAAATGACGTAGTTGGGGAAAGTCTTGCGCAGTTCGGAGGCTGTGCAGCCTTTCTTTGCCAGCAGGGTTAGGAACAGTGCCACGCCCACCAGAGCGTCGCGGCCGTAGTGCAGTTCGGGGTAGATGACGCCTCCGTTGCCTTCGCCGCCGATGATGGCGTTGGTCTCTTTCATTTTGGTGACTACGTTAACCTCGCCCACAGCGGCAGCGGAGTAGGATGCCCCGCGTGCTTCGGTGATGTCGCGCAAAGCACGTGTGGACGACATATTGCTCACTGTGTTGCCCACTTTGTTGGAAAGTATGTAGTCGGCCACGGAGACAAGGGTGTATTCTTCGCCGAACATCTCGCCGTTTTCGCAGACGAGGGCCAGACGGTCCACGTCGGGGTCCACCACAACGCCGAGGTTGCAGCCTTTTTCTTTCACCACTTTCGATATTTCGGTGAGGTTTTCGGGCAGGGGTTCGGGATTGTGTGCGAAAAGTCCCGTAGGTTGGCAGTTCAGTTCCACAACTTCTTCAACGCCAAGTACTTTGAGCAGTCGGGGTATGGCTATGCCGCCGGTGGAGTTTACAGCGTCAACGGCAATGCGGAAATGTGCGTTGGCAATGGCTTGGGTGTCCACAAGGGGTAGTGCCACAACTTTTTCGATGTGGTTGTCGATGGAGTTTTCGAGGTGTGTGAGGGTGCCGAGGTCGTCAACTTCGGCGAAATCCACCTTGCCCGAGTCGGCCAGAGCCAGCACGGTGTTGCCTTCGGCGGCGTCGATAAACTCGCCTTTGGCGTTGAGCAGCTTGAGGGCGTTCCAGTGCTTGGGGTTGTGGCTGGCGGTGATGATGATGCCGCCGTCGGCGTGTTGCGAAATCACCGTCATCTCCACGGTTGGGGTGGTGGAAAGGCCGGTTTCAACCACGTCCACGCCCATGCCGAGCAAGGTGCCCGTAACGAGCGAGTCCACCATGGCACCCGACACGCGTGCGTCGCGGCCCACGACCATGGTTATGCGTTTTTTGCCTGTGTTTTGTTTGAGAAAAGTGGCGAACGCCGAAGCGAATTTTACCACATCGATAGGGGTAAGTCCTTGACCTTCAGTACCTCCGATGGTTCCCCTTATGCCTGAAATGGATTTTATTAGCGACATTTTTTATTGAGTTTTAAACCTGCAAATATACGAAAAAAAAACGTCTTTTCGCAAATAAAATGGATTGTTAAGGACGGATGTGGCTGAAAATGAATAAGAAATAAAGTTTGTCGTAGGTTGAATCGTGCGAGAGCAAAAAACGGTTGTTATTGGCAAAAAAAAGCCGTTTTGTTTCTGAAAAACTCCAAAAAAACACCTTTGCCCTAAAAAACGGGTTTGAATTTCATACATGAAAATAGGCATTTCATACATGAAAAATGCCAGTTCGTACAAAAGGCCTGAATCCGTTTGGTGATAAGCGTTTGCGATAGTAATTTTGGCTTGAAATTTAAAGAATTTTAGTCATTAACAATTTAAAATTTTCAAGTCATGAAACAGTTAACATTTCAAGTAACCCCAAAATCCGGTAACGAGCAGATAGCTTTGGCTATCGGAACAATAACCCTAAACGTAACCCTCGACGGAGAAAGCTATGCCATACAGATAGAGCCTCCCGTGGAGCCTACCGTTGTCGTGAAACTCCGTACTCGCGGCCGCAAAAGCATCGAAATCAATAATATAGTGATGATACGTCCGCCACAAGACGAATCGGAATCGAAAAGTAACAACAAAGAGATAATAGTGAACGGTGGATATGCTGATATGCTGTGCGATTTCAGCGTGTCGAAGCAGATGTACAAACTTTTTTGGGATAGTATCGGTAGGTTTGTTGAGGTGTACCGCGGCTGTTGGATTAACACCAAGTACATTACGGGCATCAAGTTGGGCGAAAAAGCCCCGTTTAAAGGCAAATGGTGTGTGGAGGTGCAATACACCGACGGCAGAAACGAATTGCGGACAGAGATGTACGAAATCAGTCGTCGCAACCTTACAAAAATAAAACAAATAGTAAATAATAAATAAGTAGTAACCAACAAAAAGAAAGGAGAACCAAACAATGGCAAAACAAAAAATGAAACCCGCCGATAATGTTTCCAACATGTGCAACGCCAATCGGGGCACAAAAGGTACCAACCAGCAGTATTCGAAGGCTCAAGGCAATAGGGGTAAACTGATGAATCCTACGTGGAAGAAGAAATAAGACGTGGTTTGATGCGGGCGGCGTTGCAAACGCCGCCCGTTTTTTTATCTATATTCAATGGTGTCCGACAAAAAAAGTCTGATGAAATTGATTAACAGCATAATGCCCTCGAAAATGTGAAGAAAATTCCAGCGTACTTTTCGATAACGAAGTGGAGAACAAATCATTCTCAATAATTCCAAGTTACACTTGAGGTTTGCAGCCGGGACTGAGAATGGCGTGCCGGAACTCGCGCTCCCACAATATTTGTATGACACCAATAATATAATGTCCCTAACAAATATCAGCAAAAAACGAGAAAAACAGACCGAAAAATGCTGTTTTTTTTCAAAACTTCCCCCAAAAAACGTCTTTTATTGCCCGTTTTAAAAACTGATTCGTAATAAAAATTGACGATTTCGTACACGCCAACACCAATTTCGTACAAAATTGCGAAAAAAGCTTGCACACTCTTTGAAGCGGTCGTACTTTTGTATCACAATTAAACAATAGTAAAAACCATTAAATATTTAAAGTCATGTTAGGAAGAATCATTTTTTCGGCAGCAACAGTTTTCGGCGCATGGTGCGCTGTAAAGGCAAGCGTTTTGGTAGAAAATGACATCGTTAGAAGAGTTATGGAGTTGAATTTCCCAAACACTTCTTTCCCATTGGTGGCAGTGGTGGCGTTTTTCATTGTGTTAAGGATCACTTTCTGGGTTACACACAAAAGAAGATGTAGTAAAAATACTTCATCCAAATGATAAAAAACGATGTGTGATGTGACCGAGGCGAATTGTCCGGCAGGTTTAAACGGTTTTTATTGCCGCAAAAACGACCGTTCATTGCTATTTTTCGCCATTAAAACCCAAAGACGGCTTTTGTACAAAAAAATGGCTAAATTTGCAAAACCAATGGAACCTATCACCTACAACATATCGCAAGAAACGCCCTCCGAAGGCAATCCAGGCATAAGGATAAAAAGCATTGCTATGACTATCGAGATGCCCGACGGCAAAGTGTGCAACATTGTTTTGAACAACACACAGGAAAGACTGGTGTCGCTAAAAACCAAGACCTACGGCCACTTTTGCATACCTTTGTCCGATATTGTGATGATATGCCCCACCGAAAAAGCCGATTTCACCATGGAAGGCAACAGCAACAACAAGGCTATCTTTTTCACCAACCGCCGCCCCGACATCATAAACAATTTCTCGGTTTCGCATGACATACAGGACAAACTCGGGGTGCCGTCCAACGAGTTCGTGTGCGTGAACCGCGGCTGGTATGTAAACCGCATGCATATTGTCGCCGCTAAGGACCATGCCATTACCGTGGAATACGTGAATTCGGCAAACAAAAAAGTGAAAATGGAGGTGAAAGCAAGTCGCAACGGATGGCGCAACGTAAATAAGCGGTCTTAATCGCCGAAAAAACTACCGTTCGATGCTGTTTTCTACCGTTTAGTGCCAAAATCGCAAAAACTCCTCGAAATACATTATCTTTGCACGTCTATTTAATAATGTATAATAATAATGTATAACCAATTAATAAAAGAAAAAATGAAAGGTAAAATTTTATCATTCGCTATTATGGCAATCCTTTGCGCGGTTTGCTCATCGCTATGCGCTCAAGACATAATTATTCTTCGCAATGGTGTTGAGATAAAGGCTACAGTCACTCGTATAGGTGACGAAGAGATCGAATACAACCAATGGGGTTGTGAAAATTGCCCAAAATACAGCAAGAAGGTCAGCAATGTGCTGAAAATCAAATTCCAGAACGGCACAGAACAGATTTTTGACCAAAACAGCAATTCATCTTCGTCGGTTAAAACTACCCCCAATATAACCATTGTAAACAATAACAACAATAACAATAATTATAACAACGGTGGCGGTTATTATTCCGAGTCATCCACACTTAAATATATGGTGCGTTCGGGAAAGGATATCCTTCTTAACGGCTTCGAGCTCACCGACGACCAGATAAAACTGCTCTGCGGCGAGGAAAAACTTGATGTTTATAGCAGCGCTTGCAGACAGTGGATAGCAAGCAAATGGCTTACGGGCATCGGCTGGCCAGTATGGGTGGCAGGATTAATCACCGAAATTATTGATGGCGAAATAGGTATCCCCGTTTTCATTGTTGGCAACGGCATGGTGGCAAGTGGATACGCTTTGCGCGGAATTTCTGCTGGAAGAATAAACTGGATTGTCAACGAATACAACAACGGCCAGCTCACTTCGTGGAATTTTAGTCTGCAACCCTCACTTATGGCCGTCAACATGCCCGATTCGAGGACAATGGCTGTGGGAGCTACTTTGAGTATTAATTTCTAAAAATATATATAAAAATGAAAAAAATATTGTTGCTGATCTCGATAGTTGTTTGCGGCATTATGATGCAATCGTGCATGACAACCCGCACCCCTGTTGGCGACTATTACCAAGCTCAACACACCGAGCGTTACAGCAAAAGCAAACAAGCGTGGCTCTTTTTCGGCCTTGTGCCGCTTGGACGTACACACACCAACACCCCAAACGATGGTCGTCCGTGCATGATAGAGGAAAAATACACTTTCGGTGATGTCGTTCTCAACGGCCTCTGCAGCTGGATGCTGGGATTGCATTTCCGCACCATAAAATGCTATGTGGCAGTGGATAACGGCTACAGCGGATATTCCGGCAATGCGCACCAACCCGGCAGACCTCAAACACACCCGCTTGTAGGGGCTCGTGTGAGCTGGCAGACACCGCAGGGGGGCACTCGCTACGGCACGGTTACGAACATGAGAACTCCAAGCACCTGCGAGGTGAAAACCGAAGACACGGGCTCAACCATTGTGATAACCCTCGACAAACTAACCAAAGCCAACTAGAATAGAATGAGAAAGTTTTCCTTTATCATTGTTGCACTTGCAACATTTGCATTCTGCAGTGCCCAAGACGTGATAACTCTAGTCAATGGCGAAAAAATGTATGCAGTGAACATTCGTTTTTCGGGCGACAAAGTATATTTCAACCGCTGGAGCGATGGCGGCCCATCGCAGTCGGCTACTGTAGTGAATGCCAAGGACTTGTCCAAGATTGTTTACGAAAGCGGCGAGGAGGAGTTTTTCCAAAAAGAGAACCCCAACGCCAAGGTGAACTACAACACCGGCAACGTGAACACTGGCGACAACTCGGTGAACGTAACCGTTACGGGACCCGTTTTCAACAATGGCAACAACGGCGGCGGCCAGTCACAGCAGTATAACGGGGTGGTATCGTTGAGCGACGAAGGCCGTTTTATGGACAACGCTCGTTTCAACGCCTACGCCGAAGGGGTGGGGGCGCTGTTTATGCTGAAAGATGGACATGGGAATTTTGGCGGTTTCAATAGCCTTTATTTCGGAATCATCGGCTCGGCAGGCGCGCGCATCAACGATTACTTTTATCTCGGCGCAGGTATGGGTTTCTATTACGGCAACGGGACTATTGAAAATTATTACGATAGTTATTATGGCCATACTCTCTACAGGGACGCCTCCAGCTGGTTTCTGCCCATTTTCTTCGATATAAGAGGATTTATCCCTATTGCCGACGAGGCTAGCCTTTTTGGTGAAGTATCGGTGGGTGTGGAATTCAATCAGTATTCGTTGAAAAAAGACCAGTTTGGCCATAAAAGCGGCAAGACTCACCTGAGTTTTTGCATTGGTGCCGAAATTAAGCATTTCGCGGTGTCTGCAGGCATTATGACATTTTTCGGTATGGACAGATTTGAGGAATATTACGACAACTATTACACTGGCGAACATTCGCACAAGGTGTATTATCAATACACGAAAGTTTACCCTGCACTCTACCTGAAAGTAGGATGTAAATTCGGAGAATAACAAAAACGCATATCAAAAAATAAACAGCAATGAAAAGGACATTAACGATTCTCGACCTTGTGGCCATGGCATCAGTGCTCGCCCTCAGCGCCTGCACCAAAGACGAACCCGACTACAACTACACCAACAACA
>JAFSOU010000010.1 GCA_017443265.1 Bacteroidales bacterium
ACACCTATCGAAGCGTGTATCAGATGGTTAGAACTGCAACCCGAACTTTTTTACAGAAAAACTTTGATAATCGGAAAAAATGTTATACCTTTGCAGTGTGAAAATAGCCATTTTCAACAATAACGTTATGAACTATTACATGTTATTACTAATTTTATTTGCTTTTCAGGAACGCTGTTCCAACTCTGCAAATATACATCTTTTTTTAGTCAAATAGGCATTTTTGCAAAAAAAAATTTACAAAAAAAAATAGCATACACGTCAATGCGCTCATTTTCAGTGTTATACAAATACAAATTTAACATTCGCCATACAAAAAACAACTGCAATTGCAAACAATATTGCAAAAAGCACAAATAACTTCTCATTTTTTACCATTGAAAACCAACATCATACGCCAAAAGAGCAAAAAAAAACGCAAAAAATTTTGGAGAAACAAAAAAAACTCGTACCTTTGCAAAACTTTTTAGAGAGTTTTTTGACATCGAAAAAAAAAGTATTCCTCAATAGCTCAGTTGGTTAGAGCACCTGACTGTTAATCAGGGGGTCGCAGGTTCAAGTCCTGCTTGGGGAGCAAAAGGGGGCAGATGCCACCGAATATTCCTCCTTAGCTCAGTTGGTTAGAGCACCTGACTGTTAATCAGGGGGTCGAAGGTTCAAGTCCTTCAGGGGGAGCAAACACAGGAGCCGCACACAAACGGCTCTTTTTTTGTATTACAGCCATGAACCCCACTTTGATATTAGTAACCGCCTTTGCCATAGCGCTTCTCGGTCTTGCTTTCGCCGGCATTGCCATCAAGATGATAGTGCGCCGCGGCGGCGAGTTCAAGCGGCACTGCTCCTCCACCGACCCCTACACCGGCAAGAGCGCCGGCTGTATCTGCGGCAACGCCAAACCCGCCGACTGCCCCGAACACAAAAAACACACCCCGCTCGAAATAAACGACGAACTGCTGAAAGAGTGCTGAAAAAAACACCGCAAAAAGTAAAAAAACAGCCCTCTCCCCCACCCTCCCAGCCATTTTTAGCACCCCATGCAACAATGCAAACGACAATTTTACTTTTTGCAAAACAATAATACACAGGCATTTACATAACACCAAGAAATTATTTCGACAAAAATTTTGCCAGTTTGAAAAAAAGTTGTACCTTTGCAGTCCATTTTCGACAAAGAAATAAACAGTAAAAACACAATAAAAAATGTACGCAATAGTAGAAATAGCAGGAAAGCAGTTCAAGGTTGTGCAAGATCAGAAGATTTTTGTGAACCGCCTGAAAGATGAAGAAGGCGCTTCCGTATCTTTTGACACCGTGATGCTTAAAGACAACGACGGCGCCGTTGAAATCGGCCAGCCCTATCTGGAAGGTGCAAAAGTAAACGCCACCGTTTTGAAACACATTAAGGGAGACAAAGTTTTGGTTTTCCACAAAAAACGCAGAAAAGGCTATCAGAAAATGAACGGTCACCGCGACTATCTGACCCAGATCAAAATCGATAGCATTTTATAAATTTAATGTTGGACTTATAAAAAAGATACAGATATGGCACATAAGAAAGGTGTAGGACGTTCAAGTAACGGTCGTGAATCCGAAAGCAAACGCCTGGGCGTTAAGATTTTCGGCGGTCAGAAATGCATAGCCGGCAACATCATCGTTCGCCAGCGCGGCACAGTGCACAACCCCGGCAAAAACGTGGGAATGGGTAAGGACCACACCCTGTTCGCCTTGGTTGACGGCACCGTTCAATTCAAGAAAGGTCGCGAAGACCGCTCCTATGTTTCGGTAATTCCCGAAGCAGAGGCATAAGCTCACGACAAATGAAAACAAAAAAAAGCCTTCGCAATAGCGAAGGCTTTTTTTGTTTCCTACATGGTTTACAATAATCAAATTTAAATAATTCGGCACATTTCTTTTCTAAAACCATTATTCAATCATTGAACGAGACGCACGGCCGTGCGCCTCTACATCCGAATTCCGAATTCCGAAATAATTACTGTTTCAGCCGTTTGGTGATTTCGTTGTTGAAGAGGAAATCGTTCAACTCCTTGTTGTCGCAGGTTATCACCTCGTGGCGGTTGCCTTCCCACCACAGATTGCCGTTGTAGATAAAAACAATGTGCTCGCCGATTTCCAACACCGAGTTCATGTCGTGGGTGTTGATAATGGTGGTGATGTTCAGTTCCTCGGTTATCTCCTTGATCAGTTTGTCGATAAGTATGGAGGTCTGCGGGTCGAGGCCGGAGTTTGGCTCGTCGCAGAACAGATATTTAGGGTTGGCCACTATTGCGCGGGCAATGGCCACACGTTTTCGCATGCCGCCGCTGAGCTCGGAGGCGAAGAGTTTGTGTGTGTTGGGCAGGTCCACACGGTCGAGGCAGAAATCCACACGTTTGTCCATCTCTGCCGACGACATTTTGGAGAACATCAGCAGCGGGAACCGCACGTTTTCGGCCACCGTCATGGAGTCGAACAACGCGCCGCCTTGGAACACCATGCCTATCTCGCGTTTCAATGCCGTAGTTTGGTCGTCGTTCATAGCCGAGAGTGCTCTACCGTCGTAGATTATCTCGCCCGACGTGGCTTTCTCGAGTCCGCTCACTGTCTTCACCAGCACCGTCTTGCCCGAGCCGCTGCGCCCTATCACAAGGTTGGTCTTTCCCGTCTCGAACACGGTGGTGATGCCTTTCAGGACCTGCTTTTCGCCGAAATTTTTGTATATGTCTTTTATCTCAATCATAGTATTGTCAAATTAGGATACTTGTAAGTGCCAAGTTGGCGGCGATGAGAACAATGCAGCTCTCCACCACGGCGCGGGTGCTGGCCTGCCCCACCTCGAGGGCGCCGCCCGTTACGGTATATCCGCGGAAACTCGACACCGAGGCTATTATAAAGTTGTAAACCAGTCCCTTGGCCATGCCGTAGAACATATCGTACGAATCGAACTCCAGCTGCACGCCGTCGAGGAACTCGTAGGAACTCATGGCGCCCGACATCATACCGAACAGCCAGCCTCCGGCCAGAGCCGAAAACACGCTGAGCGTAACAATGACGGGACTGAAAAGCATAAAAGCCGTTATCTTGGGAAGTATCAGGTAGTTGGCCGAATTGACGCCCATAATATTCAGTGCGTCGATCTGCTCGGTGATGCGCATAGTGCCTAGCTCGGAGGCGATACGCGAACCCACCTTGCCGGCGAGCACAAGACCTATCATGGTGGGGGCGAACTCCAGCATAATGGCCTTGCGGGTGGTGTAACCCGTTATCCATGTGGGATATATAGGATTGCTGAGGCTTGCGGCAAACTGAATCACCACAGCCGCCCCTACAAAAGCGGAGATGATGCAGGCAATAGGCAGCGACTCGATGCCGAGAACTTTCATCTCGTAAACGAGCTGCCTACGGAACGCCCTGCCGTTGTCGGGGCGGCGCAAAACCTTGCCCAACAGCATGAAATATCCGCCTACCGTATTTATAAATTTCTTCATAAACGACTATCTGTCAAAGTTTTCGATAGCACAACGTCTGTCGTGCCACCACCGCAAATGTACTATTTTTTTTGGATATGTCCAAATCGCAAAAAAAACGAATACATACAATATAGAACTCGACACTGCGTTAATGGAATATGAGTTACACACAGACACTTTACCACATTGTGCTTCGCACTCATCGTAGCGAAAAAACTATCGTAATTGAAAAAGAGCGGGATTTCTACACCTATGCCCTCGGTTTCATCAATAATGTTGGAGGAAAACTCTTCCGCATTGGCGGAATGCCCGACCACGTACACATTCTCGTATCGCTCCCGGCGACACTTGCAATGTCCAAGTTTGTTCAGGATTTCAAGGTAGCTACCAGCAAATGGCTGAAAAACAACCCCGATTTCCCAAATTTCGATGGATGGACGAAAGAGTACGCCGGATTCACGTACAATATGCGAGACCGCCAGATGATATCCAACTATATAGCCCGACAAAAAGAACATCACATGAAAAAAAGTTTTGCCGAGGAATACCGTGCTTTTCTTGTGGATAACGGCATAGAGATTAAGGAGGAGTTTTTTCTCACTGATTGACGACATGTCGCCTCTCTCCGAGAGGCATTCCATGCGCATTTCCCAATACACCACACTTCGGCTTTGCCTCGTGTGGTGTTATACGCACCATGGTGCGGTGTCGTCTCTCCGAGACTTTCCCCGTGTCGGATTTTCATTCTCCATATCTATGACGCCCCACCGTGTCGGAGACACGGGATGCGCGTAGCGCACTTAACACCGCACAAGCCGCAGGCGTAGTGCGGTGAGGTGCGGGGGGGGGGCGTATTGCGGTGAGAGAGGAAGGCACTGTGCGGTGTGGAGCGGAGGCATGTGCGGCGACATGCACAGCACCCAAACACAATAAAACCCCGAATATCAACGTTACATTCTATATAAGAAACAACGCGACAATAATATGAAACACAAGCTACTGACTTTGTTCCTTTTGCTGGCGACGGCACTCGGCACCACGGCCCGCGCCGACTGGTGTCCCGAACCCACGGGAAATTACGTTAACGACTACTCCAAGATGCTTTCCGAATCGGAGCGCGACAGCCTCGAACGCAGGATAAGGACATATATCGAACAGACATCCAACCAGATACTTATAGTAATAACCCCCACCCTTCACGGCGAAGACATAATGGATGTGGGCCAGCGCATAGGCCGCACATGGGGCATCGGTCAGGCCGAGTTGAACAACGGCGTGGTGATTCTCATCAAATCAAAGACCGAAGCCGAGCCCAACGGCGATGTGGCGATACTGCCCGGCTACGGACTCGAAGGCGCACTGCCCGACGCTTTCTGCAAGGACATCACCGAGGACATGGTGGTGTTTTTGGCCGAAGGCCGTTATTTCGAAGCCCTGATATCGGCCCTGAAAACGCTGGAGCCCGTGTGCAAAGGCGAATACGACTACGAGCGTTACAAAAGCACCTACCGTCCGGAGCGCAACGGACTGTCCGACTCCTCGGCAAATAAAATAACGTGGGGCGTGATGGGCGGCGGACTGCTGGCAATGATACTTTACATACGGCGAAAGAAGAAAAAAGCCGTAGCCTACCGTGCGGCACATCCCGAAGCATACGCCAAAAGCAGCGTCAACCCCGACGACGAGATATACGACGACGACAACGACTCCTCGTCCTCCTACGATGACGACGACGATGACGACTCCTACGACAGCAGCTACGGCGGCGGCGACTTCGGCGGCGGCGGCGCTCATAGCAGTTTCTAGCGGTGCCTTCGACAAACTGAGCCACACTCATGCAACTGGTTAGCCTCGGTTCACAGTTCACTGATTACAATTCATTTCAAAAAAAAATCATATCTTTGCAAAATCATTAGAAAAAAACTTTATCACTCCAACAACACATAATACAATGAAAATGAAAGGGTTAAAGATTATCGTTTTTTCGCTTGCCGTCATAGGACTGGCTTCGTTCACCATTGCGAAACAATCCGCCGACAGCGCTAACGCCAAAGATGCAAAACACGCACAAACATCACTTTGCGACAAGAAATGTCCTCGTTGCGAAGGCACCGGACGTATCACCAACCCATGTAATTTCTGCGACAACGGCTACCGCGAATGTCAGCTGTGCTACGGCAAGAAAGAGATTCGTTGCACCTACTGTCAGGGAGGCGGCAGTTTCCGTTGCAACCGTTGCGCCGGAACCGGACACATCGGCGAGAGCGAATGCCCCGAATGCAACGCCAAAGGACAGATAGAATGCAACCAATGTCACGGGACAGGACAGATTGCCTGCACCAGCTGCGGCGCCGAAGGCCACGTGGCATGCTTGACCTGCGGAGGCAAGGGCTACACCGAATGGAACTGCCCCGAATGCCGCGGCACAGGCGTGGTGGACGACGACTGATTATTCCGATGAACATCTAAAAAACGAAAAACTTTTAAAACAATCAAAAATATGAAACGACTGATTCTTTTGGCGGCGATATTGGTTTCGCCGCTGCTGGCCAAAGCCCAGTCCGTAAACATTGCAAACAAAAAACCCCTGCCCGACTCTGTTGTCATAGCCATCTCCGACGACGACGTGTTTTCCAAATGTTTTGCCAACTGCGACCTCAACAACGACGGATACGTCAGCTTAGCCGAGGCCAAAAAGGCCACAAAACTGTACCTCGACTACGGCGGACGCAAGAACATCATCTCCGACTACTCGTTTCTGAAGCACTTCCCCAACCTCATCGAGTTCTCCATCGGCAACACCCCCAACGAAAGCATCGACTTGAGCGTATGCCCCAAGCTGGAGAAAATCAGTCTGCGCAACGGACTGTGGATTAAGGAAGTAACCATATCGCACAGCTGTACGCCGCAGTTTTACTTCCCTTTCCACGACGATGACATTGTCATCAAACGCATAAGGACAGACAAATTTTAAACAATAAGGAAACGGCTTTTTGACAAATGCCAAGGGACAAAAAAGCAGTCCTCACCAATTCCTCAAATTCTCCAGCGCATCGGGGCGGTTTGAGGTAATAGACTTAAGTTTTTCGCAATCGTCCATTGCGGCACATCCGCCGCAGTTTTCCAAGCCTTTAGCCATGGCGCAGGGACGTATTTGGCACATCTGTTCGCAGAAAACGGTCTTGGCACCGTCCATGCGGCAGCCTTGGCAGTTGATATGTTCGGGCAAGATGGTGGTGCCGTTCAGCTCCGACCACAGGCGGGCGGTACGCTCGCGCAGGGCTTGGTCATTGTTGCGAGTGGCTATGTAGGCGTCGCACTCCCCGCAGTCGAGGCCGCAAAAGGCAATAAGGTTGTTCATGATTGTAACATTTAATATCAACTGCAAAAATACAAAAAAAAACTCGAATTTGAGGTTATTTTTTAACACGAATTGCCACAAATTTGCCATTAATTAATTTTGTAGTTTTTGAACACGAATTGCCATGAATTGACCATTAATTTATTAATGGTGTGGTATTTGAACATAAATTGCCATGAATTTATCATAAATTAATTTGTGACGATTTATGTTTGTTTCATTAAAATGATGCAATATAATTAGGTGTAAAACGTTATTTAAAATGTTGATTATTTGTTAATTATTTGATTGATATGAATTTAAGAAAATACAAGGAATTGGTGTATTCCATTATTGGTGCCGCAATGGAGGTTCACCGTGAGTTGGGCGGGGGACTGCTGGAACCAATATACAACGAAGCGCTTTTTATTGAGCTTCAGGAAAGAGGCATTCATTGTGAGCGCGAAAAGCAACTTCCATGTTTCTACAAAGAATACAAATTAACTAAATATTATCAGATGGACTTGGTAGTCGAAGATGTAATTGTTGAGCTCAAATCGGTCAACGAGCTGATTCCTGCACATAGGGAGCAGTTATTCAACTACTTGCGACTGACACGTATGCCAATCGGACTTCTTATCAATTTCGGGATGTCGAGCCTTCAAGGTGAAAGATATGCCTATTTAGACGATGACAACGAATGTGTGCTAATCGACAAAAACATGGACATCGTGTATTGAAATTTTTGGATAATTATATGGCAATTCGTGTGAAAAGTATCACATTGTATTATTCGTGATAGTCGCTGTCCTTCCATTCAAATTTCACCGTTTCGGGGACCAGATATTTGCCGATTTTGTAGTCGATGTTGGCTTTGTGGGCCTGACTCAGCTGGTGACACCTTTTCACACGGTACAGCCGTCCGTCCTTGACGAAACGCGCCCCCGTCTGGTGGAAACGGAAGGCCACCTCCTTGGCCACGCACTGTTGGCGGAGGGATAGAATCCATTCGTAATGGCAGGGACGAGCGTCGTAGCCCGACTCGCCTCCAGCCGACACCTCGTCTATCGTCGCATCGAGATAGGGGCTGATGTCGATGGCCTCGAGCATGGGCGCCACGATGATGCTTTTGTGCTTGATGGGGAGCGAGCGGAAGATGGGCAGCCGGTAGTCGGCCATGGCCTGATTCTCCACGGTGCAGCCCACCATGACGTTGGGATAGCCGTCGCCCCAGTCGTCGGGCAGGCACTCCATGAAACGGTCGATGCGTTTGGTGAAGAAGAAAAACCACAGGTCGCTGCGCTGACGCATCATCTGCCAGCACTCGGGCCGCCACACGTCGGCGTCTTTCAGCAGGAAATCGGAGGTGAAGCAGGTGAACACCACCTTGCCGCTCCCTATCTTCCACGACTTGTCGCGACGACGCTTCACGGGGAGGTCGAAATTGGCCGTCTTGCGGCATTGGCTGCTCGAAATATCGCTGCCGTACATCTCGTCCTGCCTATACACATAGCAGTACTTGCAGCCGGGACTTATCTTGGTGCAGCCGTGCCACGGGTTCCAGTCGGCGTAAATCTCCCAGTGTTCTGACATAAGCGGTTTGTTTGACTTACTTATTTGGGTAACATCTGTTTGGCCAATTCGGATATTTCGTTCTCCGATTTCGAATTTGGGATAAAAATGGCGATAAACACGCATCTTCCGTCGGGCAGGATGACGACTCCGGCGTCGTTCATGTCCTGAGTGCCATCTCCATTAGGGAACCCGGTGCCTGTTTTGTGAACGATGGTGGCCCCTTCGGGAATTGCCGCCGGTATGCGTTTCAAACCTGTCGAACAATTGGCCATGGTGTTCCAAACGAATGTAAGATATTGATTATCATCTTTATGTCTGAAGAACCATTGGAACAGACTAACCATTTCATAAGGTGTGGAGCTATTCTTAATAGCCTTTGCCGGATTTTTGTGTAATTGCCTCTCCGTGAATCGGATATGGATCTCGCGAAATCCGTGATTGTGCAGAAATTTCGTTACCGCTTTTGGCTTGCCGCAATGCTTAAAAAGGATGTCGCACGCATTGTTGTCGCTTTGGGCGAGCGAAAGTTCCAACAATTCGGCATACGAAAAAGCCCTCCTGCCTTCGAACATTTTCAGCATCGGGGACCAAGTGTCCTGCATCAGTTTAGCCTTGTCCACGACAATGGTGTCGGTCAGCGCCAGCCCGTTTCTGTTCAGATAATCAGCCACATATATGGCCTGCGGGAATTTCATGACGCTGTGCAATGCGAAACTCTCGTGGTGATTGAAAATAACGGCTGTGTCGTTAAACCTAACGCAAGCCCCCCATCTCTCCGTATTTTGCTGGGCAAAAAGCAATGCGGGCAAAAGCATTATCAGTATCAGAAGTTTACGTTTCATTTTTTCTCCATATAAATCCAAGTCAGCTTGGGGTTTTCGTTCAGTATTCCGGTGGGACGGAACCCTTGGCGGAGATAGAAGTTGTATGTGGCAGGCATCTGTAGACAGGCCCAGAACCACGCCCGCCGATGGGGCAAGAGTCGCTGTATCTCGTCGAACATAAACCTGCCTATGCCTTGTCCCTGATAATCGGGGTGTACCATCATGCGCCCCATCCACAGGGAGCCGTCGGCGACGTTGCCACGGATGGAGCCAATTATCTGTCCCTCCGCATTTTGCACTTTGTAGATGGTGCAACGGCGGAACTCTTGGCACAGGTGTTCCAAGGTCTCGTCCAGAGGCGAGTCGTCGGTCCAGTCGAGACTGCCGAAATCGGGGGCGTAGGCCTTGCGCTGCAGCTCCAGCAGCTCGGGCATGTCCTCAATGGTGGCAAGTTTCAATTCCATCGTGAAAATTACAGACTTTAATTATATGTAATAGTTCATAACGTTATTGTTGAAAATGGCTATTTTCACACTGCAAAGGTATAACATTTTTTCCGATTATCAAAGTTTTTCTGTAAAAAAGTTCGGGTTGCAGTTCTAACCATCTGATACACGCTTCGATAG
>JAFSOU010000121.1 GCA_017443265.1 Bacteroidales bacterium
CTGTCGCTATGGTGTTTCATCTTGGCCAAAGGACGCAAATCGAGCTTTATGTCGGCGCGCATCAAATCGGACGAGATGCTGTCGTACAACACATTGGTCTGGTCGGCGCCGAGCCCCAGCGACACCAAGGGTGATGCGGGATTGTTCTTTGATGGCTGCATAGCGATGTCCACCACCGTGTTACGGCTTATGTAGTCGATGTCCTCGATAAGTATGAGGTTAGGATTTGTGAGTTCGAAACGTGCCACGGTGGCTGTTACACGGCCTTGCTTTTCGGGAGCCATCTGCGCTGCTAGTTTCAGATGCGGCACCTTGCCTTTTGCCAAGTCGGCGTATAGCAATTTCAGAGAGTCGAGGTCGGCATCGATGTCGAACAGCGCCTTGCCACCCACTTTTGACGAAACCACGTTGGTTTTCAGCATTATGTCGCCGTGCTTGATACGAGCAAAGAGGGTGTCGTCGAGCGAGGCGAACGAGAAACAGTCGATCCCCACTTTGGCCGTGGCATTTATGCGTTCCAGATTCATATTGGTGACGCTGCTGAGCAACGTATTGACATCCAAATCGATATTGGCGTCGCCTTTGGCCGACATACCTTTGGGCAGCACCGGAAAATGGTGCAAAGTTTTTTCCACGTTGGCCCTCACTTTTGCTTTGCCATCCACATGGGGGTCGCCAAGCAGGTTGCCGATGGCGGCTTTAACGTTGGCCGAAAGGAATTCGGTGCGCAACGACAGCTGGTCGATATTGGCGCGCGAAAGACAGTTGCTGGTGAGGTCCACAAAAGCGTCGGCAACAAGGTGTATATCCTTGATATCGAAGCCCAAAGGCTTATAGTCGAGGTAAGCGTTGTCCAAAAACAGCGACGCCTTGATTTCGGGGAACGAATTCTTTGAATATGTGCCGGTTACACAGGCGTCAACGTCGAGTTTGCCTTTCACATCCACTTGGCTAAGTATAGGCAAGTAGGAAATGGGCACCAGCTGCATGAGCAGGTCCAGGGCGGGAATCTGGCCGTCGAGCCAGAGGTCCATATCTATGGCCGAAGTGTCGTGCAAGGTTACAAAACCGTTCAAACGGAAACGGTTGTCGTTTACGTAAAGACTTGCCGAGTCGAGGTCGAAACGTGTGGCGTCGAGATTGGCCAACAGCTTGGTTTCAACCCCGATAGCCAAATCGCTGGCTAGCTGCACGCTGTCGGTGCGTATGTCGATGCCTTCGAAATCGGCGGAGAGTTCGGCGGCGGCTTTCATCTGGTAGAAATCGCCCGAAAGCGACAGCCGCAGACGGTCGAAGGAGGCAAGCATCTTGCCTTGGCAGTCCTCGTACACCACCGACTTGGTGTTGAAAGATATCTTTCTCACGTTCAGCGAGTTCACATATTCTTCAAGCACAAACTCCGATGTGGTGGTGTCGGGCTCCGAAGGAAGGGTTATGTCCCAGTTGGCTTTGCCTTCGGGCGACACGTAGGCGTATGCCGTAACGCCGTCGAAAGAAATCTCGTCGATGTCGATATCTTTGGTTTTAAGATATTTGATAGGGTCGAGCTGAATGCGGCACGACTGGAACGCCAACAGGCTGTCGCGACGTTGGCTGTAGTTAGGAGCGTCGTCGGAGATAGCGTGGGAGACGATACTGCCGCTGTCGAGGGTGAGGTAGAAATTGGGGAAAGTGGACAGGAAGGTGATATCCACCTTTTCGAACTGAACATCGGCGTTGAGATATTTGTCGGCGTAGGTATTCACCACCTTGGTAACCTTTTCGGGTGTGAAGACCACATACAAGGCCACGCCAACGGCAATGAGTACAAGCAGAACAAGCGACAGCAGGGTTATAAGAGTAATTTTCACCACCCTGCGCGCCACGCTTTTCTTCTTTTTCGGTTTCTCTTCCTTGCCAACAGTTTCTTCCATTGCGTATTGTTTTCCCATTATCGTGCTTTCCGCAATACTGCACAAAGCGCATACTGCAGAAATTCAGTGATTTGCACAAAAATCTTAATTTTTGTCGCAATGCAAATATAACGATTTTTTTGAAATTAAAAAATCGGAGTACGGAGTTTTTTTGTTTAGTGGTTGATTGGTTGCGAAATATTTTTCCCGTTATTCGCAAAAAAAAGTTCGGGCACACGTAAAACCGAGCGCCCGAACATATAAAAACTGTCAATTATCTATCTCTTGCCAGAAGGCTATTTCTGCACAAGACGCACAGAACAGGATTTGCAACGGCTTGTGACATTGACAGCAGCATGTGCGGATATTCCGAAGCTTATTCCGTAAGCCAGGTCGGGATAGTCGGCGGATGGAGTGGACGTCCAATGCGTAGCTCCGAGACACCGATTTTTGTTGGCAGCACTCACCCCGGCATAAGGACACAATTATACGTTTAACAAAATATCTTCCGCATTTCGGCGTTAATAAGAAAGACAAAAAAACGACAAATCATGCCAACAAAAAAATACCAACTTGGGGTAGCTTTCAGCGGCGGCGGCGCCAAGGCCGCGGCGCACTGCGGAGCCATTCAGGCTTTGGAGGAATACGGGCTGCGCCCCAACATCGTAGCCGGCACCAGCGCCGGGTCGCTTGTGGCGGTGCTCTACGCCTCCGGATACCGCCCAGAACAGATGATAGACCTCTTTTCGGGACTGAAATTCTTCAAGGACATAGTTACGCCGCGTATGCCCAAAGGCGGCTTTTTCGACTCCAAGCCCCTTGTGGAGTACCTCCGTGAGCATGTGCCTTTCCAAAAGCTGGAGGATCTGCCGATGCCCACTTTCGTGGTGGCGTCGGACATAGAACACGGCTGCACCAAGGTTTTCAGTCGTGGAGAGCTGGCCCCGCGCGTGGTGGCCTCGTGCTCCATACCGGTGATTTTCCGCCCCATGGCCATAAACGGGGTGCACTACGTGGATGGCGGCGCTTTCCAAAACCTGCCCGTGCCCGCCCTCAGGGACAAGTGCGAAAAAGTGATAGCACTGAATCTCAACCTGCTGAACGAGGGCGAATACAAGGAGAACATAGTGTCGGTGGCCTACCGCTCGTTTTCCATGATGTTTATGAGCAACACCATTGCCGACGCCCGCAGCGCCGACCTCGCCATCGACCTCGACACCACGGGCTGCACGCCTTTCGACATGTCGAAACTGGAGGAACTGTTTTTCCGTGGATACAACAGCGCCGTACGGACGTTGGAGGAGAACGGCTTCTCGCGGCAGGAGAAATACAGGGCCATATCGTTTGAGCAAAAGAAAAAGTCCACAAAAAGCGACAAAAAAATGGAACCGAGCATGGCGCAAAAACTGTCAAAGAATGTTTCCAAACGTATCGGAGGTTTGCGTAAGAAAGCCCAGCCACTACCACAACCGCAGGAAAATCAGGCAACTACAGAAAAATAACCGCAGGTAGAGTTTTTTTTCGTACTTTTGCAGAACAAAAAAAAACCGCAACCGTTCTATCGCCGGCCACGCAAGTGGCAGGAGGAAAGTCCGGGCAACACAGGGTCCCATACTTCCTAACAGGAAGGTGTCCCGCAAGGGGCAACAGATAGCGCCACAGAAAAGATACCGCCTGCGCAAACACGGCACTGTTCCGGAGCAGGTAAGGGTGAAAACGCGAGGCAAGAGCTCACGACGCATGGCAGCGATGCCTGTGATGGCAAGCCTTATGGGTTGAAAGACCAAATATACCGGCAGTAAAGGGCTGACCCGTCCGTTGCCGGGGGGTAGGTTGATTGAGGCGTCGGGCGACCGCCGTCCTAGATAAATGATAGAACGCTTTACAGCGACAGAACCCGGCTTACAGGTTGCGGCTTTTTTTTATACATTAATATAGTAACACAGCAGGATAAAACAACCGGACACAGCAAGCAACCGAAACGTGATGAACCTCCACTCCACCCTATTGCACAACGCCGCCGAACATCCCGACAAAACGGCCATAGTATATTTCCGCACTCCAATTTCGTACGGCGAGCTGTCGGCAATGATACGGCACTACACCTCGGTTTTGTACTACGGCATGGGGTTGCGTGCAGGCGACATCGTTACAGTATCGCTGCCAACCACCCCCGAAAGCATAGCCATCACTTACGCACTCAATATGATAGGCGCAACGGCCTGCAACGTGGACGTGCGTTTCACCGCCGGACAGATAGCCAAAATCGTAGCATGCACCAACTCCAAAGCGTTGTTCATAATGGATTTCAACATAAAGACCATCGCTCGCAAGGCGAAGGAGCTGAGTGTGAAACACATCGTTGTGCTCCGTGGCAACGAGTTTTTCCCAAAGGTCATAGTATGGTCCGAGATATGGGATTTTCTCAACGGAAGACACCGCCACATGCGCCGCGACAGACGTTTCGCCTATTGGTGCAAAATGGCAGGAACCCAAAACCTGCCCGAAGCCCCCGTATATGAATGGCCTGCCGACTCGCCACAGCTGATTTTCCAGACCTCAGGCACCACAGGCAACTCCAAAAGCGCCATGATTTCGGCGGAGAACATGAACAACCCTTTGCATTGTGCCAACAAGTTGTACAACGACTGGAGCGCCGACGACAGATTCCTATGCATGCTGCCGTTGTTCACCATGTCGGGATTCCAATCCTCCATACACGCACCGCTGAGCTTGGGCAACACTGTGGACATCGTCCCCATCTGGAAAGCGTCGGAGTTTATCAAACTGCTGCAGAGCCACCGCCCGCAGCACATATTCTCGGTGCCTTCGTTCTGGACACCGCTTTTCAAAAAGAAAAACGCCGGCCTCGATTTTTCTTTCCTCAAGACCGCCATACTTGCCGGCGACATAATGAAACCCGAAAACGAAAAGAAAATCAACCACTTCCTTGCCACTCACGGCTACCCCTACGGTTTGAGGAAACTGTACGGAATGACCGAGACCTCGGGAATCATAGCACTTACACCAAACAACGACGAAAACCAATACAAAGCAGGCTTCTCTGGAAAAATCACCGCCGGACACAAAGTCAAAATTGTGGACGGAGAGATTTGTGTGCAAACCGCCACCAAAGCCCTTGGCTACTACGACGACCCCGAAGCCACCGCCAACCTGCTGCGGCAACACGACGACGGACAAGTGTGGCTCCACACCGGCGACCTCGGTCATTTCGACGAGCAGGGCAACCTCTACGTCGACGGCCGTGTGAAACGGATGATAGTTCGACACGACGGAACCAAGATTTTCCCCGTAGAAATCGAGAATGCCTTGACGCAACATCCGCTAATACAGGACTGCGCAGTAGTAGGAATGCCCGACAAAAACCACCCGCAAAGCCTTTTGCCAGCTGCTTTTGTAACCCTCGCCGGCAATGCCAGCATCAACGAAAACGAGATTAAAAAATTTGCACAGGAACTACTTCCCGTCCACCTACAGCCTTCCAAAATACACATTGTCAAAGAGTTGCCCGTTACAAAAGCTGGCAAGACCGACTACAAAAAACTTGAACAATTAACAATTGACAATTAACAATGAACAATTATTTATTATAGCAACTGTAAAAGTTCACAAGGTTGTTGTTAGGCATTTGCCCTAGGGTTGGGAAATTCCGATTTCGGTGAGAAATCGGAATTTCCCAACCCTGAATTGAAGGAAAATGGCTATATTTGCAAAGGAAAACATTAATTTAAAAAC
>JAFSOU010000122.1 GCA_017443265.1 Bacteroidales bacterium
CCACGGGCTTGGCCGATTTCCGCGAGCGTTTCAGCCCGCACTCGGCATTTGTGGTTGGGTACGAGGGCGTTCCCGCAACGGATTTTCTCAATTCCGACTTGCGGCTGCTGTTCAAATAACACAAACCTGCTTTATAGCTGCTGTAGATAACAAAAATCGCCAGAAGCTTTGTGCCGCTGGCGTTTTTTGTTTTGCGAAAATCTAAAATGTTTGTCTTAATTGGTTCCCAAGGCAATACTATTTGTGGTAAAATGTAATAGTTCATAACGTTATTGTAGAAAATGGCTATTTTCACACTGCAAAATTACACTTTTTTCCGTTCGGCAAAATTTTTTTATGAATCCCAAAAGAGCGTGATTTCGCACAATTTTAAAGTTCAACTTTAAAACTGTGCAAAAAAACTTATCAAATCCCAACCCTCTATCAAACACCTTTTTACAAAAAAATGTTATCTTCTATTTCAGCTCGCAGGCAGGGCGGTGCCATAAAAATATGTACTTTTGCAATCTAAAAAACAAAGACAGTGGCCACAAACAAAGAAGAAAAAGTTACGCCCCTGATGCGGCAGTACTACGCTATGAAACAGCGTCATCCCGACGCCGTGCTCCTTTTCCGCGTGGGCGATTTCTACGAGACCTACGGCGACGATGCCGTACGCTCATCCTCTATCCTCGGCATCACCCTCACCAAACGTTCTAACGGCGCCGCCGCCGATGTGGAGATGGCCGGTTTCCCGCACCACGCCATCGACGTGTATCTGCCCAAGCTGGTGCGTGCCGGACTCCGTGTGGCCATCTGCGAACAGCTCGAAGACCCCAAGCTGGCCAAAGGACTTGTGAAACGCGACATCACCGAACTGGTAACCCCGGGCGTTTCGTACAACGACAAAGTGCTGGAAAACAAGGAGAACAACTTCCTTTGCGGACTCCATCTCGACAAAAACATCCACGGCATCTCTTTCCTCGACGTCTCCACCGGCGAGTTCTACCTCGCCCAAGGCGACACGGGCTATATCGACAAACTGCTCCAGAGCTTCAAACCCAGCGAGATTGTGCTGCAGAAACGTAAACTCAACGAGTTCCACGAGACTTTCTCCGAAAAATATTATGTAAACACCTTCGACGACTGGGTGTTCACCAGCGATTTTGCCAACGAGCTGCTGCTCAAGCAGTTCGGTACCAATTCTCTGAAGGGTTTTGGGGTGGAAAATCTGGAGATGGGCATTATCGCCGCCGGTGCCGCACTGCATTATCTTTACGACACACAGCACGATAAAACACAGCATATCTGCAAGATAACACGTATCGAAGAGGACAAATACGTGTGGATCGACAAGTTCTCGTCGCGCAACCTCGAGCTGATACATTCGCCCAACGAGAACGCCAAAACGCTTATCGACGTCATCGACCGCACCCTCTCGCCCATGGGCAGCCGTCAGCTGAAACGCTGGGTGATGATGCCCCTCAAGGAAATACCTTTCATCGAAGACCGCCTCTGCGTGGTTGATTTCATGCTTGCCAACGCCGAATTCCTTTCGTCGCTGCAGCAGCTGATAAAAAACATCGGCGACCTCGAGCGCCTTATCGGCAAAGTGGCCATCCGTCGCATCACTCCCCGCGAGCTGGTGTATCTGAAAAACTCTCTTGCCTCGATAGCCGAGGTGAAGAAACTCTGTGCCACAGCCGACAGCGACTCCCTGCGCAAGACCGCCGAGCAGATAAATCCCTGCAAATACGTTTACGATCGCATCCGTAAGGAAATCCGCGACGACGCACCCTCTATGGTGGCCAAGGGCAATGTTATAGCCGACGGAGTGAACGCCGAACTCGACGACCTGAGAAAACTCTCCTCGTCGAGCAAGCAGTATCTTGCCGAGATGCAGCAGCGCGAGAGCCAAGTCACTGGCATTCCGTCGCTTAAGATCGGTTTCAACAATGTTTTCGGATATTATATCGAAGTTACCAACGCCCACCGCAACAAGGTGCCCGACACATGGACCCGCAAGCAGACCCTCACCAACGCCGAGCGTTACATCACCCCCGAACTGAAGGAGTACGAAACTAAGATTCTCACCTCCGAGGAACGTATAGCCACCATCGAGGCTCAACTCTACGACCAGATACTCGACGCCCTTGTGGATTTTGTGCAGCCCATACAGTACGACGCCCAGCTCATAGCCCGCCTCGACTGCCTGCAGAGTTTCGCCAGCGTGTCGCAAAGCAACGACTACCACCGTCCGCAGCTCACCGACAGCCATGTAATTGACATCAAAGGCGGCCGCCATCCCGTTATCGAGACACAGCTGCCCCCGGGCGAGGACTATATCAGCAACGACGTGTATCTCGACAACCAGTCGCAGCAGATTATCATCATCACCGGCCCCAATATGTCGGGAAAGTCGGCACTGCTGCGGCAGACGGCACTTATAGTGCTCCTTGCGCAGATAGGCTGCTACGTGCCCGCCACCGAAGCCAGCATCGGGGTGGTGGACAAGATTTTCACCCGCGTGGGCGCCTCCGACAACCTCTCGCTCGGCGAGTCCACTTTTATGGTGGAGATGAACGAAACCGCCAACATCCTCAACAACATCTCCGACCGCAGCCTCGTGCTCCTCGACGAGATAGGGCGCGGCACCAGCACCTACGACGGCATCAGCATAGCGTGGGCCATCACCGAGTACCTTCACAACCATCCGCACTGTCGCCCAAAAGTGCTGTTTGCCACTCATTATCACGAACTTATTGATATGGAGAAACAGTTCGAGCGCATACGCAACTACCATATCTCCGTTAAAGAGGTGGGCAACAAGGTGATATTCCTGCGAAAGCTGGCCATCGGCGGCAGCGAGCACAGTTTCGGCATACATGTGGCCAAAATGGCGGGCATGCCACCCAAGGTGGTGAAACGTGCCGACGAGATGCTCAAAATTTTGGAGGAAAAAAGTGCCAAAAACGCCAAAAAATCCGACAAAAAACCGAAAAATGAACCCGATTTGGGCTATCAATTGAGCTTTATCCAGCTCGACGACCCCTCGCTGTTGGAAATTCGAGATATTCTGTTGGATATTGATATTGATGTACTTACGCCAGTGGAAGCACTCTTTAAATTGAACGAGATAAAAAAAATTGTGAAAAAAAAGTAGAAAAATTTTGTCAGTTCGAAAAAAGGTTGTATCTTTGCATCCGCAAACGCAAGGAAAAATTTGCAAAGAAAAAAGCGGAAATAGCTCAGTTGGTAGAGCACGACCTTGCCAAGGTCGGGGTCGCGAGTTCGAGTCTCGTTTTCCGCTCGAAAGAGCCCGAAGCAGTTCGGGTTTTTTTGTAAAAGAAATACGGTCTTTGAGATTACAAGCATTGAAAAATGCTCTGGTGGTGGAATTGGTAGACACGCAGGACTTAAAATCCTGTGACCGTTGAGGTCGTGCGGGTTCAAGCCCCGCCCGGAGTACTAACGGCGGCCTTTCCGCCGGAGCTTATGCTAAAAAATGTCTTGGTAGCTCAGTTGGTAGAGCAATTGACTCTTAATCAATGGGTCCAGGGTTCGAGTCCCTGCCAGGACACTAAATCGGGGTGTAGCGCAGTTGGCTAGCGCGCCACGTTCGGGACGTGGAGGCCGGAAGTTCGAGTCTTCTCACCCCGACTTTTTTTATGCACCCTCAAGCCACTTTAGCTCAGTTGGTAGAGCAACGCATTCGTAATGCGTAGGTCTGCGGTTCGAGCCCGCAAAGTGGCTCTTTCTTTAAAATTTTTGTGTTTTTAGTGCTCCACACGCTGGGTAAGCATCTCGGTAACGACTTTTGTGAACACACTGTTTGCCGAAAGTTCTTTTTCAAATAGTTTGAAAGCTTCGCCTACACTTTTTGTCAGAATCTCCACAGAAACAATGGTGTCGCCTTCGATGATGTTGTGGGTGCGTTCTACTTTCTGTATTTCTGCGTTTTCCAATTTGTCAACGAGCATAAGCAGTATGGAACGCATTTCGTCCTCGTCGGGGGTTTTGCCTGTAGCTACTACGCGCACACCTATTTTCTTCATCTCCACATATTTGCGTGGACGCCTGTCCAAACGGTCGGTGATGGGTTTAAGGGCGAGGTGTGTGCCAACGATGGCAACGGCAGCCATCCCGCCTTCGAAAAACATTCCGAAACCGCATAGCGAACCCACAGCTGCCGAGCACCAGATGGTGGCGGCGGTGTTCAGCCCGTGTATGTTGAAACCGTCGCGCATAATAACGCCGGCTCCCAAAAATCCTATTCCTGTAACTATCTGTGAAACAACGCGCAGGCGGTCGATGTTGCCTTGCTCCTCTCCGTACATTATCTCCGAAAGCAGTATAAAAACACAGGCACCCACCGAAACTAGGGCGTTGGTGGTAAGTCCGGCGCTGCGTTGCCTAATCTGCCGTTCCAAGCCTATGCCGGCTCCGAAAAGGAATGCAAGCACAAGGCGCAGTAAATACATCTCGTAATTCATAATATCAAGACATTAGTTGTTTTGCGGTTTCTATTGCCGAGGCTGTCAGCTTTTCCGACGAGAGCATAGTGGCTATCTCCTCAACACGCTGTTCCTCCGTTAGTTGCCGCATCGAAGTCTGTGTGGAGACTTCGTCGCTCTCCTTGTAAACCTTGAACTGTGTTTTGGCTTTGCCAGCCACCTGCGGCAGATGGGTAATGGCCACAACCTGAGTGTTTTGCGACATCTTTTGCATTATGTTGGCCATAGCCACAGCTATTGTTCCCGACACTCCGGTGTCTATCTCGTCGAAAATTATGGTTGGCAGGAGGTTGGTTTTGACTATCAGCGATTTGAGCGCAAGCATGAGCCTCGAAAGCTCGCCTCCTGAAATGACCTTGCCCACCTCGCGCAGCTCGCCGCCGCGGTTGGCGTTGAAAAGAAGCCGCACGGTGTCGGTGCCGTTGGAAAGCAGGTTTTCTGTCGGTGTCAGCTCCACCACTATCTGTGCGTCTTTCATCCCCAGTTCGGCAAGGGTTGGGAGTAACTCGGATTCTATTTGTCGCGAAGTCTTGTGTCGTCGGTCCGACAGCACTCTGGCCTTCTGTCGCAACTGGATTTCTGTTTCGGCAATCTGGTTTTCCAATTTGTTTATGCGTCCATCTAAATCGGTTACTGCCAATAACTTGTCGCTTAGCTGCGACTTTATTTCCAATAGTTCCGCCACCGTGCTTACCGAGTGTTTGGTCTGCAGGTTGTAGATGGTGTCGAGTCGCTGTGATACATATTGTTGACGCTCAAGGGAATAGGATAGGTTTTCGTCTAAGCTCTCTATTTCCGAAAAAATGTCGCGAAGTTCTATAATGCTGGATTCTAGACGGTTGAAAAGGTCTTCCACTTCGGGGTAGTATGATACTATCTTGGATAGTTGGCTTTTTGCCGACTGCAACCGTGCTATTGCCGCGTCGTCCTGACGGTCGGCGGTTTCGAGCACCTCGCCGAAGGTTTGTTTTATGGTTTCGGTGTGGTTGAGAAGGTTGAGTTCCTGTTCCAATTCTTCCTGCTCGTTTTCAGCGAGTTGGGCTTTGTCGAGTTCGTCGAAAAGAAATTGGTTGTAGTCCTTGTCGCGGCGGTTTTGCTGTAGCTCGTCGCGCAGTTGCGACAACTCGTTTTTTGCCTGCACATACACGCCATAAAGTGCCGAATAGTCTTTCAGTAGTTCTTCGTTGCCGGCAAGAGTGTCCACAAAACGCATCTGAAAATCGGTGTTGAGCAGCGTAAGTGTTTGGTTCTGAGAGTGAATGTCCAACACTTTCGTTCCGAAATCGCGTAGTTGTTGCAGCGAAACGGGTGTGTCGTTGATAAATGCCCTTGTCTTGGCTGTGGGCAGTATCTCGCGACGTATCAGCACGTTGTCGTCGTAGTCGAGGTCGTTGTCGTCGAAAAACTTTTTCAATCCCAAAGTCCCAATGCCGAAAACTGCCTCTATCACGCATTTTTTGTTTTTGTCTGAAAGCACCTGAGTGTCAGCTCGTTGTCCTGCCAAGAGTCCCAAAGCTCCGAGAATGATGGATTTTCCGGCTCCAGTTTCGCCGGTAATGGCTGTAAATCCCTCGTTGAAAGCTATTTGCAACGAGCGGATAAGTGCGTAGTTTTCTATACTTAGTTGTCGGAGCATGGGTTGGTATCTTATTGCTTTTCAGCTATTTCGTTTTGTGCGTCGGGATTCTGGCTCAGGATTTTTTCGAGTAGTTCTTCGGGGCTAAGTCCCAGATTTTCAATGCTTATGCGAGCGTCGTCGGCCAACGGGTCGTTGGGGTATTTGTCGATAAATTCCTGATAGGCCATACGTGCGTGTTCCAAGTCGCCGGACACGTTTTCCAGCACAAAACCTTTGTAAAAGGCGCATACTGCAACGTCCTTGTAGTCAGGGTATTTGACTGTAACGGTGTCGAGGTATTGTAGCGCCAAGTCGGGACGGTGTATGTTGGCGGCCACTTGTGCGGCGCGGTGCAGGTACATGGGAGCGAGGCTGTCGTCGGGGTGGTTGTTGGAAAAAGTGGTGTAGAGGTCGATAAGGCGGTTGCCAGTTTCCACGGAGAGAATGGCATTTTGTATGTCGATGCTATCCTCGTAGCGAGTGATGTTGTCGAGGTCGGCCTGGCGGCTGTGTTTAGAGCTGCAGGCAAGCAACAAGGCTCCTGCTGCAATAGCTATAATGATGTTTTTTATCTTCATTTCGTTTTATTTTTTGTTTGCGAATTTCATACGGTAGTGGGTGCGGGTTTTGCCTGTAACTATGTCGTTGAGTTTGCGTTTCAGTAGTGTGCGTTTCAGCGGCGACAGCCGGTCCACAAACACTTTGCCGTTGAGGTGGTCTATCTCGTGCTGGGCTATGCGTGCCAGCAGTGCGGTCATCTCCTCGGTCTGTGGCTGGAAATTGCGGTCGAAGTATTTCACCACCACGGTCTCGGGACGCAGCACGTCTTCGTGGATGTTGGGCACACTCAGGCAGCCTTCGTTGTAGTATTGCATCTCGCCTTTGGCTTCCACTATCTCTGGATTTATCATGGTGCGTTCTATGGGGTCGCCGACGTACTCTTTCTTTTTTTCGTCGTATTCGCGATAGCCCATCACCACCAGTCTTATGGGCAGGTCCACCTGCGGGGCGGCAAGGCCCACGCCGTCGGCGGCGTACATGGTTTCAAACATATTGTCGATAAGCTGTTGAAGGTCAGGATAATCGGCGTCGATCGGTTGGGCGGTTTTTCTTAAAGTGGGATGCCCGAGTCCTATTATTGGCAAAATCATTTTGTGTTGTTTTTAAGGTCCATATATGATTGAAGTATCAGGGTGGCGCTCACCGTGTCGATGAGAGCCTTGTTCTGACGTTGTTTTTTGTGCAAACCTGAGTTCACGATGGCCTGCGAGGCTATTTTGGAGGTGAAACGTTCGTCAATACGTGCTATCTCCTTGTCGGGAAAGGCTTTGTGCAGCTGTTTCACAAACGGCTCTATGTATTTCGCCGATTCCGACGGGGTGTTGTTCAGGTGTTTTGGCTCGCCCACAACAAAGCATTCCACGTTTTCTTTGCTGCAATAGTCGGTCAGAAAAGCCATCAGTTTTGGCGTGTCCACAGTCGTAAGGGGTGTCGCAATAATCTGTAAATCATCGGTTACTGCGATACCTGTGCGTTTTTGTCCGTAGTCTATAGCCAAAATTCGTGCCATCGATTTTTTTTGCAAAAATACGATTTTTATTTCATTTTTTCAATAGCCACGGGTTGCACTCTTGCGTCGAGCGATACCAGATATAGTCGGTTGTTGTTGAGGCATAGACATTTGCATCGGGTGCGACGTGTATTAAGTTTCTTAAAAATGCGTCCGCGGATAGAGAAAAAGCTGTTTTCGGCCAATTTCGATAGTAGCACCCCCTCTTGTTGTGTCGTTTCGCCTGCCATTTCTCGGAATGTGTGTGCGATTTCTCGTTCCAAGCTCTTTCGTAGCGGCAGTTTGGAATAATACTCGGCGACAAGTTTTTCTGTCTCGGCCGGGAAACAGTGTCTTTCGTTGAAAAAACGAAGGTTTTTGGCAAAAGCCGTTTGAAACTCGTCGCCGTGAGGCTTGGGCCGTTTGCCGAATGCCACAAATACTTGGTAATGTGCAATTTCGTGAAGCATCACCCAAAGGAAAGTGTTTTTGTCGAGGTTGTCGTTGATGCTTATGCGGTGCCCGTGCTTTTTCAGCGGATTGGGAAAGGAGTAGTCGCCGAGTTTGGTTTGTCGGGGACGGCTGATGACGAGCGAAATTTTGTTGTTGAACAGGAATCCGGCTACATGTGGGAGGGCTGGTGTCGGCAGGTGAGGTGCAAGAGTGTTGCTATAGTCGTGCAAGGTCGCAGGTTTGGGCATCGTTTTGTGTGTTGGGAGTAGTGTAGCTGAAGGTGGGGCAGGTGTTGCAGCGCGACTTGCGGCGGCGGGTCATGTTCACGTCGCTTTTGCACGAAATCATAGTGCCGGCCAAAATAGCGGCAAGCAGTGCAATGGCTGTAATCCGTTTTATGTCTTGTTTTTTCATCGTTTCTACCATTTTGTGGTTACTTTACTGTGGCGGCCTGCCGCGAAATAGCGCGTGTCCCAGTATTTTTCGGACAGTTTGCTTATCGTTACCCCCTTCGACGAGGAGGCGTGGGCGAACATTCCGTCTTTTAGATATATACCAACGTGGGATATGGCAGATTTATTGTTTGAAAAGAAAACAACATCGCCTTCGCGCAACTGGCTGCGTTCTATCAACGTTACGTTTTTGGTGATGTCGGCCGCCACACGGTTGAGGTTTACGTCATAAACTTCGCTGAAAACGTTTTTTACAAAGCAGGAGCAGTCGATGCCCGACGAAGAGCAGCCGCCGTATTTATAGGGAGTCCCGTACCATTTTTCTATCACTTTGTATAGTTTCGCGTTGTCCTTGTCGGTAACGGCGATGGGCATTTTGCCGTTTTTGGTGCCGGTAGGACTGTTCCCCTTTTTGGAGGTCTTTTTCGGTACTCGTTTGTAGGTCTTGTGTCCATCGAAATTTTCGGTTACCTCGAAATCTTCGTCCTCCAAATCGGCGGTGAAGAAATTGCGAAGTGGACCGCATGAACTTATTGCCAGGCAGACACAAGCAACATATACACAGAGTTTTATATTCTTTTTCATAATAGATGGCCTTCTTTGGTTACTTGTCTCGTTTTACGATGAAAATGTCCTCGTTGTCGCGTTTCATAAAATAATTTTCGCGCCCGAAACGCTCTATCTCTTCATAGTCTTTGGTCATTTTTTGGTAGTTTATGCTGTCGGTGAGGATGTCTTTCTCGAGTTCGGTTTTTTGCTGGTTCAAAAGTGCGTTCTGGTTGCGCAGCCGGTAGTAGGTCATAAAACCGTTGTTGTCTATTATGATGAAAAACAAAAAGAATATCAGTGTGCAGATAACGTATTTGTTACCCAACACTTTAAGGAATTTTTTTGTCTTTTTTTGCTCGGTCATGATTCTGCAAATTTATTGCAAAAAACCGATATTTCCGACTGTTTTCGGGGTGTTTTTTCCCCAGCCAGATGTGAATAAAACTGCGCCGACGGCTGCTATTTTAGGAATCCGCTGTCTTTCAGATATTTGTAAAGTTTTTCCGATATGGCTATGTTGTCGGCTTTGGTGTAACGTTTTTCGGTAAAAATCTGTGCGAGGTTTTCAGTGCCGTTCTGCTTTATCAAATCCTTGGTCAGCTGCAGGTTTTCCTTTTCGGCAAAGGCTTTGTCGATGTCGGCGGGGCTGTAGTCGCTATATTGTTCGTAATGTACCACGCTGTGGAGGGGCAGACGGTCCGATTCGGCGGGTGTCTCGTCGGGATAACCCATTGTTATTGTGGTAATTGGGACTACGCCTTTGGGCAGTGCCAGAAATTCGGCAATTTCGGGGGCGTTGTAGAGCACTGTGCCGAGGTAGCAGATGCCCAGTCCCTCGGCTTCGGCGGCCACGCAGATGTTCTGCGACACTATGGTGGCGTCCACCGAACCTGTCAGCAGCCACAGCAGATTGTCGTATCCGGGGTCGGCGTTGCGTTGCAGGCACCATTTGTCCCAACGGTTGATGTCGAGGCAAACGGTGACCACAGCGGCGGCGCTTGCCACCATCGGCTGGTTGAAATGAAACTTGGCCAGTTCTTTCTTCCGTTGGGTGTCGCGGGTTACTACAATGCTGTAAATTTGCATGTTGCCAGTGTTGGAGCCGCGCATCCCGGCTTCTAGTATCTGGTCGAGCAACTTCTGCTCTATGGGCTGGTTTTTGTATTTCCTCACCGAACGGTGGGCTTTGAGTAGGTTCAAAGTGTCGCTAAATGTCTGCATATTTTTTTGTCTATTCTACTGTTTGTTGAAAATGCTGTCGAACGGCACCCTGTTCACAATGGACCGTCCGAGGGTTATCTCGTCGGCATATTCGAGGTTGTCGCCGATGGCCACGCCTCTTGCAAGTGTTGACACACTTACAGGGAGCCTTTGTAACTGCTTGTTTATGTAAAAGTTTGTGGTGTCGCCCTCCATGGTGGTGGGCAGTGCCAGAATCACTTCCTTAATTCCTTCTTTTTCAACGCGTTCCAATAGTTGGGCAATGGTAAGGTCGTTGATGCCGATTCCGTCGATGGGGGAGATGACACCGCCGAGGACGTGGTAAACGCCGGTAAACTGTGCTGTGTGCTCTATCGCCATCAGGCCTTGAATGTTCTCCACCACGCACACTACGTCTTTCTGCCGTTTTGGGTTGGAGCAAATCTCGCACACGTCGCTGTCGGAGATGCAGTGGCAGTGCTTGCAGAATTTGATTTCTTCGAGCATCTGATCTATGGCGGCAGGCAGGGTGGCTGCGTCGTTTTTGTTCTGCCTGAGCAGATGCAGTGCAAAACGCAGTGCCGTTTGTTTGCCTACGCCGGGCAGTTTCGAGAACTCTTCTACTGTCCGTTCGAGCAGTTTCGAAGGCAGGGCTTCCATTTGTTAGTCTGAGTATTCCGAAATGAATTTCACCGAGTTGTGGATGTGGGTGTACATTATCTCGTCGTTGTTCACAAAATTCACGCATTTGCGGTATTTTGCCATCATGCCTTCCACAAAGGGCGACGATTTCAGCGGACGACGGAATTCCAGCGCCTGAGCGGCGTTGAACATCTCTATTGCCAGCACACGTTCCACGTTCTGCATCACTTTGTAGCATTTGGTGGCGGCGTTGGCGCCCATGCTCACGTGGTCTTCCTGTCCCTGCGACGATTCGATGGAATCCACCGAAGCGGGGGTGCAGAGCTGTTTTGTCTGGCTAACTATCGAAGCAGCAGTGTATTGCGGAATCATAAAGCCGCTGTTGAGACCGGGGTTGGCCACTAAGAAATGGGGCAGACCGCGTTTGCCGGAAATGAGCTGATAGGTACGGCGTTCGGAGATGTTGCCCAGCTCGGCGGTGGCTATTGCCATGAAATCGAGCACCAAAGCAAGTGGCTGGCCGTGGAAATTGCCTGCCGAAACCACCATATCTTCGTCGGGGAATACGGTGGGGTTGTCGGTGGCGCTGTTAATCTCGGTCTCTATCACCGATGCCACGTAGGCAAGGCTGTCCTTGGTGGCGCCGTGTACCTGCGGTATGCAACGGAATGAGTACGGGTCTTGTACGTGCTCTTTGTGACGTTTTATTATCTCGCTGCCTTCCAGATATTTGCGCATGTTGCGTGCTGTGGCCAGCTGACCGTTGTGGGGGCGTACCAGATGCACCTCGTCGCAGAAGGGTTCGATGCGTCCGTCGAAGGCGTCGAGCGAAACGGCGGCAACTTTGTCGGCCATTTGTGCCAGGTGCTGTGCTTTGAGTATGCACCAAGTGCCGAATGAGCTCATGAACTGGGTGCCGTTGAGCAGTGCCAAGCCTTCTTTCGACTGCAGCTCGATGGGTTGCCAATCGAATTTGGCGTTGACCTCGGCGGCGGGCATGCGTTTGCCTTGATAATAAACTTCGCCCAAGCCAAGAAGTGGAAGGCACATGTGTGCCAGAGGGGCCAAATCGCCGCTGGCTCCGAGCGAACCTTGTTGATACACAACTGGATACACATCGTTATTGAAGAAATCCACAAGTCTTTGAACGGTCTGCAGCTGCACGCCCGAATGACCGTACGATAGCGACTGTATTTTCATCAGCAGCATCAGTTTCACGATGTTTTGAGGCACCTCCTCGCCCACGCCGCAAGCATGCGACATTACGAGGTTTTTCTGCAGTTGCGACAGCTCCTCGCGACTTACCGAAATGTTGCAAAGCGAGCCGAAACCCGTTGTTACTCCGTAGATGGGCTCTTTTTGGTTTTCCATCTTGCGGTCCAGATAGTTGCGGCATTTCTGCACTCTGTCGATGGCATCCTGTGAGAGTTCCAGTTTCATGCCTTTTTCGATAATTTCCTGCACGCGTTGCAGGGTAAGTCTTTCGGAACTGATTTTGTGTATCATAATGGTTTTGATTTTAGTTTTCCTGATTGTTTTTATAATTCACTTTGTCAATGATATTTATCTCCTCGTAGTTGATTCCGTTTTTCGATGATTTCACGCTGATGACGTATTTTTTGTACATGAAGCCGAAACCGTCGGCGATGGAAACGTTGCTTGGATGTGTGAATTTTTTGAGCAATTTCTCTACAATGCTGATATTGTTGTCGTTGCTCACCCACACTATGCTTGTGCCGAACTGTTGCGATTTCCCGAAAACCATCTTGGATTTATCGAGGCTGCCCTTTGTGTATATGTTTTCCTCTGTGGTGAAATCGAAACTTCGCATAACGCTGTCGAAAGCGGCCGAGTCCATGTCGCAGTAGCGCATCAAATTGTCCATCGTAATGGTTGGGAAAGTGTATCCGTTCGATTGGAAAGTGGCGTCGCTTTTCTGTGCCACCACAGCTATGGTTGTGGCAAGGCACAGCAGCAGGGTGGCAAAGGCTTTCGTGGCGATAGTTGTCATAGGCTTAAAACTGAACAACGGCAGAAAAAAATCCGCCGTTGCTTTTGTGTTTATTGTCGGGTTGTTATTTGTTTTCGGCCAAAGCTTCTCTGGTGCGCTTTACAATGTCCGAGTCAACCAAAATGCGTCCGCAATGCTCGCAAACGATGATTTTGCGGTGCATCATGATATCCATCTGGCGTTGGAATGGGATTTGGCTGAAGCAACCGCCGCAGGCTTCGCGTTCTACAGGAACCACGGCCAGACCGTTGCGGGCGGCGTTGCGTATGCGTTTGTAGGCGGTGAGATAACGTTCGTCGATGAGCTTTTCCTGCTCCTGCGATTTCTGGATGAGCACTTTTTCTTCGCGTTCGGCTTCGCTGGTAATCTCTTCCAGTTCCTGTTTTTTCAACTGAAGGTCGCTTTGGCGGGTTTCCAGAAGGTTTTTGGCAATTTCGATGTGTTGGTTTTTCTCTTTGATGGCGGCTTTCAGCTCTTTCATTTTGCGTTCGCAAAGTTGAATTTCAAGTCCTTGATATTCAATTTCTTTGTTTAAGGATTCGAATTCGCGGTTATTGCGGACGTTGTCCTGCTGTTTGGTGTATTTTTCGATGGCTGCCTTGTGTGTCTCGATGGCTGCCTTGTGTTCGTTGATGGCGTTTTCGCTTGCGCTGATTTCCGATTTGAAGTTGTTGATGCGTGTCTCCAATCCAACAATCTCATCTTCAAGGTCTTGAACTTCGAGGGGGAGTTCACCTCGGGTGATTCGGATTTTATCGATCTGCGTGTCAATGCTTTGCAGGGTATATAATGCCAGCAGTCGTTTTTCTACAACGATATCAACATCTTGCTGTTTTACAAATTCGTCAACCACAGATGTTTCGGCCTGTGATTTTGCTGTTTTAGTTCTTTTTGCCATATATCGATATATTTTTAATTTTCAATTACATATAGCCAACGAAGTTGGTTTCCGTCTTTGCAATTCGGATGGCAAATATACGAAATTTTTCCGATAATTTGTCATAAAAAAATTCTTTTGCAAATTGTTCGCTTTCGTAATGCCCTATATCGGCCAAAACGATGTGTCCCGTCGCTTTTTGGAAATCGTGGTATTTGATGTCGCCGGTGAGGTATATGTCGGCGTTTTGCGCCACTGCAGTGCCTATAAATTCTGCTCCCGCGCCTCCGCATAGTGCCACTGTGCGTACTTTTTTGCGACATAGTTCTGAATGACGAACTACGGGAATTCCGACGGTTTGCTTTACGGTTTCTATAAATGTTTCTATTTCAACATCCTCCGGCAGTTCGCCCATTATGCCCAATCCCACATCGGGATTGGCGTTGGAAAGCGGGATAAGACTGTAGGCTGGCGTTTCGTATGGGTGGTTGGCTTTCAGTGCCGACACTATCTTGTTTTCAAATGCCTTGGGGTACACCATCTCGATGCGTTCCTCGGAGGTGTATGTTTCGCTGCCCACTGTTCCTACAAAGGGATTGGCACCCTGCAAAGGTTCGAAAGTGCCAGTTCCATTTGCGGAGTACGAGCAATGGCGGTAGTTTCCTATGTTGCCCGCACCGGCGGCGTAAAGGGCGTCTTTCAGCTGCTGCGACTGCTCTTTGGGACAATAAACTACGAGCTGTTTCAGCGAGTCGGAGTCTGGTGCGAGGATGCGCAAATTACACAGCCCCAGACGTTTGGCCAGCTGTGCGCTTACGCCGTTACTGAGTTTGTCGAGGCTGGTGTGTGCCGAATACACGGCAATGCCGTTGCGTATCAGCTTGTAGATAATGCGTCCGGCAGGACTGTCGGCATCGATGCGTTTCAAACCTCCGAAAATAAACGGGTGATGTGTTACAATAAGGTTGCTGCGGGTTTCCACGGCTTCGTCCACCACCGCCTCGGTGAGGTCGAGGGAGATAAGTGCGCCGGTGATTTCGGCCGAGGTGTCGCCGACCTGCAGCCCGCAGTTGTCGTAACTTTCCTGATAACCAGCGGGAATGAGTTGGTCAAGGTATTTTATAACGTCAAGTATCTTCATGATTTTCAATGTTTTACGTGTTCCAAATTTTCCAAGCCTCCTCGGCCTGTAGGTGGAGCATCTCCAAACCGTTTTTTGCCGTGGCACCGCGTTTGGCACACTCTTTTGTGAAACGTGTTTGCAACGGATTGTAAACCAAATCTATACAAAAATGTGCCGGAGTAATGGCGTTGTACGGTATTTCCACCTCGCCACCGCTGCCAGATGTGCCGAGTGGTGTGGCGTTGACAATCAACGTGTTGCGTTCAACTTCCTGCTCGCTAAGCTGGCCGTAGCCGATTACTCCATCGCCTTTTTTGGTGCGGCTTACGAAAGTTGCCGCTATTCCGTGCTTTTGCAAAACGTATGCCACTGCTTTTGCCGCTCCGCCGGTGCCGAGCACAAGGGCGTTGCTATGATTCGGCAAACAATCTTTTACACAAACTTCAAAGCCGATTGCGTCGGTGTTGTGGCCTTCGGCGATGACGCCCGAATCCATATATTTGAATTTCAATGTATTGACAGCGCCTATTTCTTTCGCTTCATCTGAAAGTGAATCCAAAAATTGGATGACGGTTTCTTTGAAAGGAATGGTAACATTCAGTCCGTCAAGGTGTTGTTTTTTGGCAAGAGGCACAATCATTTCCGCCGACGGCAGTTCGTAGTTGTCGTAGCGGGCCGGCTGTGTATATAAATTATGGTATTCTTGCTCGAAATAGGCTTTTGAGAAAGAGTAGTCGAGTCGTTTTCCGACCAAACCGAAGCGTTTTATATCTTTTTTTGCCTCAATCATTTACAAATAAACGGATTGAGGAGTTGTTTTATTTCGTCGGTTTTTTGGGCCAAAAGTTCGTCGGTGTCGGCTTCGAGTATCAGACGCAGGTAAGGCTCTGTGTTTGAGGGGCGTATGTTGAACCACCAGTGCGGGTATTCCACGCGGTAGCCGTCGAAATCGAGAAAACGTGTGGGGTTTTCGGCATTGCAGAAATGGTTTTTCACCACCTCCATTGCTTCGGCCTTTTTGTCGATGGTAAAGTTTATCTCGCCTGAGTTTTTGTAGCGTGCTATCTTGCCCATCACCTGCGAGAAAGACTCGCCGTTGCGGTGTCGTTCGGCTATAATGCTGAGTATCAGTAGTGAAGCCATTATGCCGCTGTCGCTGTAATAGAAATCGCGGAAGTAGTAGTGGCCGGCCAGTTCGCCGCCGAACAGTCCGTCGATATCGTGGAGTTTTTTTGCTGCGTAGGCTCGTCCCACGCGCCAGATGCATGGCTCGCCGCCAAGCTCGTCGATAAGTTCGGCCACTGCCTTGGAGGTGCGTATGTCCTGCAGCACTTTGGGGCGGCTGCCGTCGTTTTTCAGGAAATGCGTTGCCAGAAGGCCTATCATCAGGTCGGGCGACACGAATTTGGCATTCTCGTCCACAAACATCACGCGGTCGGCGTCGCCGTCGTATATAACGCCTATGTCGGCATGAGTTTCGCGCACTTTCTGCTGCAAAGCCACGATGTTGGCCGGTTCCAGCGGGTTGGGCTCGTGGCAGGGGAAAGTGCCGTCGATGTTGTCGGCGATGTAGATAACGTTGTCGGGCAGAAGTTGCTTGACAAAGAGGTTGGCCATTCCGTTGGAGCAGTCCACCACCATTTTCAATCCGTCAAGGTTGCCCACATATTGGCGTTGGAACTCGACATATTCTTTTTTCAGCGAAGTGCTGCAGTCGTGCACTGTGCCTTTATTCGCCACGGGCACGGGAGTTTCGTTTTCCACCCACTGTTCCAGTTTGTTGAGTCCGGTGTCGTAGCCCACCGGTGCGGCGTCTTTGGCCGAAATTTTAAGGCCGTTGTGGTTTTTGGGGTTGTGCGAGGCTGTTATCATCACCGAGGTGTCGTAGCCTTGGCGTGCTGTAATCCAATAGACGAAAGGTGTTGTGGATAGGTCGTAGAAATCCACGTCGGTGCCGCTGTCGGCGATGCCTTGCAGCAGGGTTTGGGCTATTTCGGGCGATGAGATGCGAGCGTCGCGTCCCACGGCTATGGTCTTGGCTCCGAACAGGCGGGGCAGGTGGTAGCCTATGCGGTAAACGGCATCACGATCGAAATCCACGCCATACACGCCACGTATGTCGTAGGCTTTGAATGCTTTCATAGTAGGTGGTTTATGTCGCCCAACGAGCGACGGTTTTTATTTCTTTTCTTCGGTGTTTTCGGCAGACTCTTCGGCGGGTTCCTCGTCGGCTTTTTCGTCAATCAAGTCCTTGCTAAGCAGCAGGTTGTACCAAGCAATGGCTTTTTTCACGTCGGAAGCGTGGACTCTCTCGGTGTCGATGTTGGGGAGTACTTCGCCGAAATATGCGAACAGGGCGTCTTTGGGGGCGTTCTTGATGTCGTCGGCCACAGGCTGGTGGTTTTCTTTCACAAACATATTGGCGAAGACTTTGCGCAAGGGGTAGTCTTCGTCGGTGGTGAACATGCTTATCTCGTTCAAAGAACTGATTCTGTCGCTTTGGAACACGGGTTGACGCTTGCCGTCGATGAGCGATTCTACGATGGCGCCGGTTTTGGTGCGCGAAACGAGTTTGTAAAGGCCCGGTTTTCCGGAAATTGCCAATATTTTACTTAAGTCCATTTGTGTTGTGTTTTTTAGTTTACAGTTTGCTAAAACGCAGTTTTGCCGAAAAAATTATGTGGTGGAATTTTTTTTTCAGAAAAAGATATTGATTGTGATAGGTAATTGGTTGTTTTTTTGATAGATGTGTTTTTTTTGAGGGGGGGCGAGGGGGGGGCAGTGCACGAGGATGCTAATTCGTTACACGTCCGATGTTGGCGCCAATTTTTATGAATATGTTGCCCATATTCAACGAGCCGTTCGGGTGGCTCAAATTGTTGAAGAAAGTCCAGTACTCGTGTTTGTACATTCTGTCCAATGGCAGAATATAATATTCGTATCCGGCGCTTATTTCGAAGTGCCAAATTACTATGCCTATTCCGACCGAGAAGAACGGCGACCCGAAAAACTCCCTTGTCCATTCTCTTTTGCACATTGAGTAACCGGCTTCTATTTCGGCGAATGGAATGACCTGTTCTTTAAGGCGATAAGTGAATCGTCCTGAAAGGAAAGTGGTGAAATTGAATCGCGGTATTTCGTCGTAATACAACTTGTTCACAGTGTCAATCATTTCGTAGCCCGAATCGTAGATGTTGTCGGCAAAGATTGTGACGCTTGCTCCAGCCCCGACAAAGAAATGATCGTTAAGCTGCACTCCAATTATGGCCCTGACAGGGTCTATGGATTTGAGCGAGTGCGAAGGATAGAAGGAGAAGGAGTTCTCTATAAAAGCGTTGATTGTAGGTTCTTGGATGTATTTGTCGTCATTTTCCGGTTGCGGAGTTTCGCTTTCGGCGTTGTTTCCGATGTCCAGATCGCTTTCATAAATGATGGATTTGACTTCATTTACAGGAATGGAGAAGACGTGCGATTCCGGCTTGCCATATATCTTGTATCTTACATAAGTGGGTGAAACTTCGATTATTACGGCTTGAATATGGCGTGAGTCTTTTGTAACAATCACATCTTGGGAGTATGCAGCCACACAAAAACAAATAAAAATCAAAATTGAAACAAACTTTGGAACTTTCATCTTTCCTGTTTTTATTACTTTTTGGTTATTATTTGTGGTTAAACAATTAAAAAACGAATACAATGCCGTTATGATTTTGTGTTTTACGACAAAACAAATGTTTAGTTACATTTGTTGAAGTAAAAAAAACAGGCAGTTTTTGTGGGCGGTGGGGAGTTGGTGGAGCTTGCTAATTGTTGAGATAGCCTATTTTCGCTTCGATTTTCACGTAAAAGTTGCCAAAATTGAGGTTCCCTTTCGGGTGGTTTGTTTCTTCGAAATAGTCCCAGCCCTGATAGGGTTTGTACAATCTGTCGAGCGGTGCTTTGAACAGCTCGTATCCGCCGCTTATCTCGATGTGCGAGAAACAAAATCCCAATCCGCCAGAAACAAAGGGGGAACAGTAAATCTCATCGTTCCATCCTCTCGAACTGAGCGATATGCCTCCTTCAATATCCAAAAATGGAATGATTTTTTTTGTTATTGGTAGAGATAGGTGTATCACGCCGAAAACCGAATATTTGTACTGGGGGATTTGGTCGAAATATTCGTTGATAATAGTCTCAATTCCGTTTTCGGTAACTGTTTCAAAAGTCTCCTCTCCGGTTTCGAAAACGACGTCGGGGAAATAGCTGAAGCCGACACCCATCCCTGCGAAGAAATAGTCGTGCATCTGCAAGCCCATCGACACCCTCAGGGGGTCGAAGGAGTTGAGGTAGTGTTTGTCGTCGTATGAAAATGTGCTCCCTATACGCCAGTGGATGGTGTTGCCCGATATGAACGGACGTTTTGCCTTTCTCGAAATAATGACGTCGGCTATGGTGTCGCCGAAAATATCGCCGTTTTCGTAATAGATTGCCTTAACTTCTTTCACTGGAATGGATACTTCGGGCAAAAATGGTTTGCCAAAAATTTTGTATTTGATGAAGCGAGGCGTTGCTTCGATGCTTTCGGCCTCTATCTTACGGGCGTCTTTAGTGATAATGATGTCCTGCGCCGCCGAAGCTGTGCAGAGGCAAAGTGTTATTATAATTGGTAATAGTCGTTTGGTATTCATCTATTTTATTTGATGATTGTTGTTTATTTCACTGCTTTCCTGTATGTTTCGTCGTTATTTGTGTTGTTTTTGGAAAAATAATGTATGTATTAACGAAAAGAAATTTTTTTTATTGCGTGTTTTTTTATTTTTGAAGCCGGTTTGTTTAGATGTTGCTTTATTGCTACAATTTCCCCGCTTTGAATTTTTCGTAAATCTCTTTGTGCGAAAGGCCTTCCAGCTCGGGGCAGTGCCAAGTGTAGTTGCGTATCACCAATTCCTCCATGTACATCCTTTCCACCACCTGTCCGCAGCAGATATTGTGGATTATCACATCGTCCTCCACAAGGATTCCGATGTGCAGCCGGCCGTTGGTGAGTTTCCATACAACAATGTTCCCTTTTCTGAATTTGCCTCCTTTGTCGTTGCGAAGCGTTTTCACTTCATCGAAATAGGCCATCATATTGACAACCCTGCGGTGGTCGATGTTGGTGTTGGTGGGCTGTTTCTTGGCTTTGCGGAACTCGTAGATGCTTTTCTGCAAATCCCAGTTGAAAGCCTTGCGGAAAGCCCTGACAACTACGTCGGTGCAGACTCCGATTTTTGGCGGTACATCACCGTTGGGGTAGGGAATTTGTCGGTACGAAGGGTCGTAAACAACTGTGTTGTCGGCCAGATTCTTTGCGCTGTCGGCCAGGATGTTGGGGGCTTGCCAGCATTTGACGTTGGACGGAAGTTGGGCAAAAGTGTTGCCAAAACTCACAACCATTCCGAACAAAACGATTGTAACGATTTTTCTCATAAAGTATTATCAATTAAAGGTTTGTGAAAGCGTTTCCAGCTTCTTTCAGGTATTGCCTGCTTTCGGGACCGAGGTTGAAAAGCAGGTCGAGGACTCCCACTTCGCCCACAAAGCCATATCTTTCTTCGAAAACCTGAGGGTAGGGGGGCAGGCTGATTTTGTCTTTTGCTTTGGGTGAGAACACATTGCGGTAGTCGTCGGTAGCATCGGCAGGCGAAACGAAGTCGGCGGTGAGGTTGGCGGATGTGTTGATTCTCAGTTTTTTAACAAGGAAATGAAGTATGTCCATGTTCAAGTCGAGCAGAAAGGCATGTTTGCCGAATATGAGTTTGTGTATGTCATCGGCGTAGTATTGGAAGTAGGGCGAGGCGTTGTATGCCGACTCTATGGCTCGCCAGTGCTGCACGGGCCAATTTTCTTTACGACAGATGGTTATGTCTTTCGTTAGAGTGTGGTTGCCGTTTGGTTTGGTAACGTTCACTGTTAGCGGCAGAAGTCCGTTGGCGGTAGCTATCACGGTGCGGTTGCGGTAGGTCTGCTTTGGATAGGTTTCGCAGGCCTCAATCTGCACCTCGTCGCATCCGGCAAAGGCTGCCATATATGTCACGGTGGGGAAATATGCGGTGCTAAAAAGTGCCATTTCAGCTGCCTATCGATATGGAAACCAGACTGTTGTCGGCAAAGAAAAGGTCGATGTTGCCTTCGGCGAAGGATACGCGTCGTTCGCCCCATGCCTCCGTCTCTATGTCCTGTTCGTAGTACTTGTTGGCCACGAGCAGGTTTACAACTTCGCGTTCGTTGCGTCCTAATATTTTCTCGCCGAAGAGTTTGGCGTTTGCGTTGTAAATGTCGATGCAGTTCAGCGTTTTGTCGTCGCCTTCGAAGAAAAATGTCATCTCCAGCTCATCGTAGTGGGCCACTTTCAGAGCTTCGCCAAAGCCGTTGTCAATGTCTTCGTATTCAGAGGGTTGTCCCAACAGGGCTTCGGTCTCGGCGGTGGTCATTCCGAAACGCACATCGCCAATACCTTGTTTTATAAGTATTTCCAAATCCATAATATGCTTTTTTGTGCTGATATGTAATGTTATAACGCAGCGTTGGCGTTAAAATTGTGTGAAATGGCTTTTTTAACTATTTGTTTGTTAAACAAACAGTCCGTCGTACTCTACTTCGGTGAGAAACAATGCTTTGGCTGGCAGCGAGGTGCCGGCGCAGCAGCGGTCTTTGCTTTCGATGATGCGTTGCAAATCGTCGAGGGTGGTTTTTCCGCGTCCCACGTCGATGAGTGTTCCTGCGATGGCCCGCACCATATTACGCAGGAAACGGTTGGCTTTGATGGTGAAAACCAGTTCGTTGCCAGTCTGTTCCCAATGGGCGTAGGTGATGTTGCAGATGTTGGTGGCGGTTTGGGTGTGGAGTTTGGAGAACGAGGTGAAGTCGTGTTCGCCCAGCAGCATCGAGGCGGCGGTGTTCATCAAATCGGTGTCGAGCGGAACATACACACGGTGCGTAAAATCTTTGCCGAAAGGCTGTTTCTGCTCCGACACGTGGTATTGGTAAGTTCGTGCGGTGGCGCTGAAACGTGCGTGCAGGTCGTCGGCTACATGGAAAATGCTGAATATCAGAATCTCTTCGGGCAGAAATGCGTTGAGTTTGTAAGTTAGCTGTTGCAGTTGCGACTTGTCCCATTGCTGTTGTGTGTCGAAATGGGCGTAGAAATCTTTTGCGTGCACCCCGGTGTCGGTGCGGCCGCAGCCGACTATGTTGATGTTTTCGCCGCACAGTTTGCCCAGAGCATACTCCAAAGTCTGTTGCACGCTGTCGGCGTTTGGCTGTATCTGCCATCCATGGAAGGGGGTGCCGTTGTAGGCAAGGTGCATGAAATAGCGCATGGCGATGTCTTTTTCGTCAGCTCGATTTACGGAAATAGTAGGTGATGGTGCCTGTTTGCAGCTCGGTGGCGTTGGGGTCGGGGCTGAATTTGGATTTAAGAGCTGCGTTCTCGGCCTGTCGTTTCAGTGCGGCGTCGGTGATGGTAGAGTTGGCCGTGGCTTCGGCGCGGGTAACCACTCCGTCGCGGTTCACCCATATTTTCACCACCACGTTGCCTTGTTGGTTGGAGTTGTAGCTTGGTTCGGGCAGAGCTTTGGCTGTACGTCCTTTGAGCGACCACCCTGTGCCGCCCTTGCCGGGTATGCCGTCGTAGCGGTTGCTGTTGGGGTCGCCGCCAGCCTTGCCTTGGTTGCCGGGACCGTAGGTGGCTCCTTGGCTGCCTCCCTGTTGGTTGGTTTTTTTGCTGCCCGGGAACAGAGCTTTTTTGTTTATTTCGGGTTCTTTGTTGGTAGGTTCGGGGTCGGGTTCCACCTTGGTCTCCTTGGTTTCTTTCTGTTTTTCTTTTTTTGTTAGGGAGACGCTTTGCTGTGTGTTTTGAGTGCTTATGTTTTCGGCCACTGTCTGCGGACGAGGGGGTGTGGTTGGGTGTGGTGCCGGGTTTTCGGCGGGTTCGGGTTGTGGGTTGTCGCCGAAACCGAAATCGCTGTCGCCGAGGTTCACCTCAACGCCGCGTTCTTCGGGTGGTGGGTTTTGGTAGCTCATTCCCAGAAACAGCAATGCCACAAACACCAGTGCCACGGTGAGCACGGTACCTCCTGCCGCGATAATCCGGTTGCGTCGTTTTTCTTCTGGGTTCTGCATAGTTCAATAGTTATTTCGGGCTTGTTGCCAATATCACTTTGTGTTGTGCCCCTGTGCGTTCGTTGATGGCGTTTACTGCGTCTATCACGTTCACCACATATTGCACGGGCACCGTCTTGTCCGACCGCAGCACAACGCAGGCGTCGTGAGTCTCGCCGCCGGGCACGCTTTCATATATGCCTTGTTCTATCATGGGTTCCAGCGTCTCTACAGATGCAGGGGTGTTGGCGTCGCCCACATAGAACTCGAAATTATCGTTGATATATACGGTGACGTTCTGCTTGGCCATTGTTTTGCTGTTGCTCTCGGGCAGAAGCAGTTTCACGGCGTTGGGACTTATCAGCGTTGATGTTATCATAAAGAAAATCAACAGCAGGAACACAAGGTCCGACATTGTGGAGCTGTTCGATTCTATCTTTATCTGGTTTTGACTGCGTATCATAATCTGTTTGATTAAGGTTTGAAAGTCAAAAACTTACTGTTCGGGTTCGTTGAGCAGGTCCATAAATTCGATGGTACGTGCCTCGAGTTGGAACACCACGTTGTTGATACGGCTTACGAGCAGTGTGTAAAGGAAATAGGCAATGATGCCGACGATAAGGCCTCCCACGGTGGTTACCATGGCTTCGTAGATGCCGCTCGACAGCACGCTGATTTCGATGTTGTTGCCGGCGTGGGCCATTTCGAAGAAAGCCTTGATCATACCGGTAACGGTGCCGAGGAAGCCAATCATGGGTCCGAGACTGGCCACGGTGGCTATCAGCGACACTCGTTTTTCGAGGTCCGACACCTCCAGACGTCCCACGTTCTCGATGGAAGTCTGTATGTCGCCCAGCGGACGGCCGAGGCGCGAAAGTCCCGAGTCCACCATGCGTGCGATGGGCGAATTGGTGGATTTTGCAAGTGAGCGGGCGCCGTCAACATCGCCTTGGTGGATGTAGCTGCGTATGTTGCTCATAAACTGCGTTGAGTCGGATTTCAGAGTGCGGTTGAGGGTGAGGAAACGCTCGATAAAAATGTAGATGCACAACGCCAGAAGCGCTAGCAAAACCCACATTATCCATCCGCCGTGCATTGCCATGTTCCACAGCGATAACGTTTCTTCTTTCACGCCACTTTCCACAACTTGTGCCGTGGCTTGTGTGGCGGAGTCTATTTCATTGACTGTTAATAAGATACCTTTAAACATTGTTTTTTACGATTTTTTGCAAAAATAACGTTTCTTTGGTTATTATAACGTGTAAGTGTGTGAATTATTTCAACAGCAATATGTTAGTTTTGTGGATGATTCAAGTCGTTTACCTATAATAAAATACCGATAGTCGAAAAAAAATTTGTTTTTTTCGTAAAAAGTTCGTAACTTTGCAAATTCCATTAAAAAGTATATAGTATTAGTAATCACCATTATACAAAAAATAAGATGAATATAACAAGAGAAAATGTAAGTGATCTTGAACTTTTGATAAAAGTTGACATCAACGAAGCCGACTACAGCGAAAAAGTTACAAAAACCCTCAAAGAGTACCGCCAGAAAGCCAATATACCCGGATTTAGAAAGGGTATGGCTCCAATGGGACTGATAAGCAGACAGTACAAAGGCGCTGTTGTTGCCGACACCGTTCAGAACACACTCAACGACGCTCTCTACAAATACATCACCGACGAGAAACTCGACCTCATCGGATTGCCCATCTCCAACCACGAAAAGACCGGCACGTTGGATTTCGACCACCAGACCGATTTCACATTCTATTTCGACGCCGCTTTCTTCCCCAAGATGAACATCGAATGGAACAAGATCGACGCCAAGCTTTATCAGGTGAAAGTGGCCGCCAAAGACGTGGAGGAGCAGGTTGAATCGGCCTGCCGCAACTACGGTAAATTCGAAGTCCCCGCTGAAATCGCCAACGACAGCGACGCCATCTACGGCCGCTATGTGGAGCTGGTGAAAGGCGAGAAAAAAGAAGGCGAGAACGAGAAATACCTCACCTTCGAAGTGGGCAAAATCAAGGACGAAGAGATAAAACAATCCCTGATGGGCAAGAAAGCCAACGACGTGGTTAAGCTGAACGTAAGCAAGGCTTTCGCCGCCGCCGACATCGAGCAGATTTTCCACCTCGCCCCCGCCGACGCCAAGAAATACAAAGCCGAGATAGAGCTGACAATAAGCAGCCTTGCACACATAACCCCTCACGAGATGAACAAAGAACTGTACGAAAAGATGTATCCGGGCGCCGGATTCACAACCGCCGATCAGTTCAAGAAAGCTATCAAGAAAGACATCGAGGAAAGCTACGCCCGCCAGTGCGAGATAATGTACGTGAACGATGTTGAGAAATGGCTTCTCGACAATTTCGGCACCGTACTGCCCACCAATTTCCTGCAGCGCTACATTGCCGACAGAGGCGAGAAAGACCAGACCCTCGAAGAAGTGGTGAGCAACTGGGAAACCAAGTACCTGCCCTCCATAAAAGTGGAGATACTCGAAGAGAACCTCGGTAAGGAAGGCAACATCACCCCCTCGCACGCCGACGTGGTGAAAGAAGTGTCGAGCATCCTGAAACAGCGCGACATAAAGAAAGACGAGGAAAGCGACGAAGACTACGAGAAACGTATCTCCGAAATGGCCGAAACGATATCCAAAGACCGCCAGAACGTGGAGCAGATCTACGGTCGTCTGCGCGGCGAGATGATGTTCAAACTCTTCAGCGAGAAAGCAAAACCCGAAACCGAGAAAATCACCATCAAGGAATTTGTGGAAAAAGCCCGAGGCTAAACTTGCTTGACTTCGAACAAAACCAACATAATGGCGGATTGTACGACAGTCCGCCTTTTTTATGCTAAAAAATACTGCCCGATGTTCGGAAAATCCAAATAAAAAACGTATATTTGCAGTTCCTTTCGTAGTTGCAACGAAGGCTGAAAAGAGATATAAAACATTAAAAAATAAACATTTACAGAAAATGAAAAGAGTAGCACTCACCATCGCATTGCTGTTTGGAGCGTTTTGTGCAAGCGCCCAGCAGAACATTGTAGTAACCAAGCCCGCGGGTCCGCAGGAGATGCCTGGCATCTACAGAACAAACTCCGTTCCGGCCACGAGCGTATTGGCATTGCCAGACGACAACACTCAGTATCAGAGCGTAAATATCGGCAGGCCTTTCACAAAATCGGCCACCATGGACAGCAAACGTATGCTTGCTCCGGGCGAATCGGTAATTATTGCCGTGGAAAACGACACCATTACCGACGACAGCACCCACATACAGCTTTCGTCGACGATAGAAAGCGCCATCGCAAGAGTTCCCGTATGGATGCAATACGACCTGCGTTTCAAGTTCCGTCGCATGACATCGACTTACCAAACACGCATGGTGCAGATGATAAACGAAACTCCGAAGCAATTTCTCGACGAAGTGGCCTTCCAGCTCACCTATCTGCCTGCCGAAGTGCTTACTCATTCCGCTTTCAACCATGCTTCCGACTGGCAGTATCTGGTACGCAATGTCTAGATGATATATGCACATGCCGACTCTCTTAAATATGTTCGTTTGAAAGAATACGGCGACACCAACACCGACGACTGGTACACCACCACCGAATATAAGATAAAACAAGGCTCCAACTACATTTGGCGCGAAGTGGACCGCTACTATTATTATATGTTTATAGTAATGCCCAAGCTGTACGACGAAGCTCTTGTGGTGCGCGACATCACCTCGTACACCGACCAGCGCACATGGGGTTATTTCTGGCGCGATTTCCTTTGGAACAACCCCAGTTCGGCGCACAACTACCAAAACGTGTACATGTGCGGCTATCCTGCCATTAACTCAGGTGGCACCCGCGACAGCGTTTGTATCGACACCATTCACCGTCTGGGACAACTGATGCAGATGCCCGAATATCTGTGGGACGAGAACACTAGCACTTGGTTGTTCAACCGTGGCTACAGCTCAACCCAGAGTGCCCTCAACGTGCTCGGCAACTGGTGCTCGCGCTGCATACCTTGGGATGTGACCTCTACCAGCCAGATGCGTTCCTCGCAACCCAACCAGATAGCCATGAACCATTTCGGCAACTGCCACGAGGACGCAATACTCGTAACCTCGGCAGCACGCACAGCGCTGATACCCTGCATGCACATCTCCGACAACTGCGACGACCACGTGTGGGCAGCCATCCACGACGGTGGCGACAGCGTATGGCATCACTTTGAATTCTTCCGCGGAGGCCTCTCCGATAACAAGCCTTACTATTGGGGAATGACAAATATGGCTGCCGATGGCGGATATGGCTGGAAAAGTTCTTTTGTGCACGGCGAAGTGCCCGACGGTAACTATATCAATGTTTCCAAAACCTACTCCGACGATACAACAGCCTGTCGTTTGAAAATAACCATCAAAGGTCGCGACGGCAAACCTGTAGATGGTGCAAGAGTCAATCTTTATTCAACCAATTATCAACACGGCTCAACCCCATATATCCTTAGCGCTGGATATGTGTGGACCAACGCACAAGGTCAGGTGGACTTGGCTGTGGGTACGGGCAACAAGTATTACATGAAAGTCTATCATCCCAAGTTTGGTTCCTTCCCCTCCACAAGTGGACAGGTTTATGTAATTTATTCAACTTCGAACACAGTGGCCGGACGTACATATTCCAAGACATATACTTTCGACACCACCCTCACACCTCAACGTAACCGAGTAACCTACGACCAAACAGAATATCCTGCGACCAAGAGCCTCAGCCTCTCGGTTAAAGCCGACAACGTTACCACCGGCCAACGTACAGTAGATGCCCAAGGCGGACGTTTCTTCCAACGTACCAAAACACTGGGTAATGTAAGCATTTATGTTGTTGATGAATCCAATATCAGCAGGTTCAAAAATGGCGATATGTCGGCCAATGCTGAATATTATTTCGGAAAACTGTCCGAGGGTCAGTTCGACGTGCCTCTGCACAGCACAGGAAAGACATACGTGGTGCTTACCAACAACAACAACTTCACCAACTACGTGGAACTTAACTACGGCTACGAGCTGAAAGAAGGCGCTCAGTTCGATTTCCTCGGTGTGCAAACCGCCGAAGCAGCCGAATTCACTGTATATCCCAACCCCGCCCAGGATAAAGTTACTGTAAGCGTAAGCGGTAATGTTCGCGACAATGCCCAGGTGGAAATCATCGACATGTCGGGCAGAACAGTGGCCAGACAGAATATCTCCGACGGTACTGCTGAGATTAATATAAGCGACTTGCAGAAAGGAGTTTACATAGTGAAATATGCCGGCAACGTTAAGAAAATTGTCAAGAAATAATATTTGAATTGTTTTATTAATATAACGGAGTATGCAAATAAGCTACTCCGTTTTTTTTTACCATACCGTCACATAATATTTCTTGTATTATGTCGTTTATAATAAACTTTTTTTTGACGAAATAATATGAAAGAATACGATTATATAATAGTAGGTGCCGGACTTTACGGAAGCATCTTTGCCCACGAGGCCACCAAATGCGGAAAGAAATGCCTTGTGCTCGAACGCCGCAGCCATATCGGAGGCAACTGCTATACCAAAACGGTGAACGACATCAACGTGCATTACTACGGCGCCCATATTTTCCACACATCCGACGAGCAGGTATGGCAATACATGAACCGTATCTGCACGTTCAACCACTATGTGAATTCGCCCATAGCCAACTACAAAGGCGAGTTGTACAACATGCCGTTCAACATGAACACTTTCTGCAAGCTGTGGCCCGACGTGCACACCCCTGCCGAAGCCAAAGCCCGCATTGCCGAACAGCAAGCCGAATACGCCAACATAGCCGAGCCGAAGAACCTTCTGGAACAGGGCATGAAACTGGCCGGACGCGACATCTTCACCAAGCTGGTGAAAGGCTACTCCGAAAAACAGTGGGGGCTGCCCGCCGAGGAAATCCCCGCCTTTGTGCTGCGTCGTCTGCCCTTCCGTTTCACTTTCGACAACAACTATTTCAACGACCCTCATCAGGGCATACCCATAGGCGGCTACACACCCATTTTCGAGAAACTCCTCGACGGCATCGAGGTGCGGCTCGACACCGATTTCCTTGCCGAAAAGGAGCGTTTCCTGGCCATTGCCGACCGCGTGGTATATACCGGACCCATCGACGCCTATTTCGATTTCCGGCTGGGACATCTCGACTTCCGCTCGCTGCGTTTCGACCACCAGCTGAAAGAGGGCGTGGAAAATTTCCAAGGCAACGCCGTGTTCAACTACACCGACCGCGAAACACCGTACACACGCATCATTGAACATAAGCACTTCGAGTTCGGCCATCAGCCCGACACCGTGATTAGCTACGAGTATTCGCAGGACTGGCACCCCGGAGTGGAGCCCTATTACCCCATCAACAACGAACGCAACGACGCCCTCGCAGAACAGTACCGCCAACTGGCCAAAAACGAACAGAAAGTGAGCTTCGGCGGACGCTTGGGCGAATACAAATACTACGACATGGACAAGATTGTGGCACAGGTGCTGCAACATCCGTGGCTTAACGAATAAAAAAACAGGAGAAAAATGGTAAAAGTTTCTGTGATACTGCCTGTTTATGGTGTGTCAGAATATATCGAAAAATGCACCAATTCGCTGCTGGCACAGACTTTGGACGAAATGGAGTTTATCTTTGTCGACGACCACGGTCCCGACGACAGCATCGACATTGCCAAACGCACCATAGCCGGACATCCGCGCGAAGGCCAGTTTCGGTTCCTGAAACCAGAGCACAACCTCGGTGCAGGCATGGCACGCAATTTCGCTATTCCGCAGGCCAACGGAGAATACGTGGCATTTGTTGACAGCGACGACTGGGTGCTGCCCGAAATGTTCGAAGAACTATATAACGCCGCCAAGCAAAACGGCCACTGCGATTTGTGCTGCTGCCAGATGCAAAAAGAATATCCCGACGGAAGCGTAGGTGAGATTTTGGAAAACCCGCACGTGGACAACGGAGCCATAAACCACGAAAGACGCTCGTTCCTGCTTACGCATTATGTGTCGTTGTTCGCTTCGTTCATCTACAAAAGGGAGTTCCTTTTGAACAACGGTATCCTTTTTGCCGATGACCGCTCCGCCGACGACAGCTATTTCGTCACCTGCGCGTGGATGAAAGCGGAGTCCATCGCCTATGTGGACAAACCTTTCTACAGATATCTGATAAGGCCCGGCTCGGTAACCACGACAAAGGACAGCTCGAAGTACCAGAAACGTCTGTCCACTTTCCGCAAACTGATGCAATATATCAAAGAAAACCGTCTTTACGAAGAATTCAAGTACGAGGTGGATTTCATCTACCTGAAAAAAGGGTATTTGGCATCGGTTTTCAACTATGTGTCCAACTCGTTGGAACCCAAAAATGCCACACTCCGCGAGATTTACGACGAGTTGCTGAGTCAGGTTCCGGATTATAACAAAAACCCATTCTACAAGAAAAAAACATCCTTGCGGGTATTGATTTGGATGCTGCGACATACGCCGTGTGCGGCAAAAAAAGTTATTGCGGTTTATGCACGCAAAAAAAATATTGTTGTTTGATTTGTAATGTAAATATATAAAAATATGGATTTGATTATTGGAGCGGGAATTTCCGGTTTGAGCTATGCGGCCACAACCCCCAACGATTATATTATTGTTGAAAAGGACAATGAAATAGGAGGTTACTGCAAAACCATCTATTCCGGCGATTATGTTTGGGATTACTCAGGGCATTTCTTTCATTTCCAACGACCTGAAATCAAGGATTATGTGATGAGCAAGTTGGATGACAATGATATTCTGAAAGTCCGTAAGTACACACAGATATACTACAAAGGCATTTATGTGGATTATCCTTTCCAGATGAACATCCACCAACTGAACAAGGACGAGTTCATCGATTGCATTTACGACCTTTTCACCATCGACGACAGTGTGGAGGTTACATCTTTCAAGAAGATGCTCTTTGCGAAATTCGGCAAATCCATTGCCGATAAATTCCTGATACCCTACAACGAGAAACTCTATGCCACCGATCTGGACAAACTCGATGTCGATGCGATGGGCCGTTTTTTCCCATACGCCGACAAGGAACAGATTGTGAAAAATTTCAAAAATTCGACAAACCAGTCGTATAACTCGTTTTTCCTATATCCGCGAAAAGGTGTTATCAAAATAGTGGAGTCCGTGGCATCACACGTCGATAAATCAAAAATCCTTCTTGGAGAGAAACTGGTTTCGGTGGATTTGAAAAACAAAAAGGCCGTTACCGACAAAAGAACTATCGAATATGACAACTTGATTTCGACAATACCGTTCCCTGTTTTGATGGACAAATGCGGAGTGGATTACGACAGGGAAGTGTATTCGTGGAACAAAGTGCTGGTGTTCAACCTCGGTTTCGACAAGAAAGGGCCCGAAAAACAGAACAACTGGATTTATTTCCCCGACAGGGAGCTCGTTTTTTACAGGGTCGGATTCTATGACAATATCATAGGGCAGGACAAGACTTCGCTTTATGTGGAGATAGGTTTCGACCACGAAGCCAGCGACATAGACATCGACCAATTGCTTGACCGCACACTGTCCGACTTGCGTAAGGTGGGCATAATAACCGACCAGAAGCTGGTTGCCTCGCATCATATAATGATGGACCCCGCGTACGTGCATATCACGCAACGTTCGGAAGAGGACAAGGCAAGGAAAAAAGACTTGTTCAAACAATCGGATGTCTATTCCATAGGTCGTTACGGCTCTTGGACATACTGCTCTTTGGAGGACAATATCCACGAGGCTTTCTCATTGGCAAAAGCTATTGCTGAGAAACAGTAATCCAGCTTCGGTTTTTGGATGCAAAAAAAACATAAAAGGCGACTCAACAGAGTCGCCTTTTATGTTGTGTAACGTGCTTTAGAATACCACGTTGATGATTTTCTTCGGCACGAAGATTATTTTCTTTGGCTGTTTGCCGGCGAGCCATTTCTGGGCGTCGGCATTTTCGGCTATCAGTTTCTCCACATCGGCAGCCGTGGTGGTAAGCGGCAGGTCGAGGGTGAAACGCATCTTGCCGTTGAACGACACTGGGTATTTGCAGGTGTCCTCCACCAGATAGCTCTCGTCGCAGAGCGGGAAAGCGGCGACGGTTACGCTGGTGGTGTTGCCCAGCAGGTGCCACAGTTCCTCGGCGATGTGCGGTGCAAAGGGGGCTATCAAAACTGTCAGAGGTTCAAGTACTTGACGTTTGTTGCATTTAAGCGTGGAGAGCTCGTTGGCGCAAATCATAAAGGTGCTTACCGAGGTGTTGAACGAAAAACGCTCGATGTCGTCGGTAACTTTCTTGATAGTCTGGTGCAGTACTTTCAGCTCCTCTTTGGTGGGGGCTTCGTCGCTTACGCAGAATTCGTTTTTGTCGGTGTGGAACAGTTTCCACAGTTTGCGCATAAAACGGAACACGCCTTCGATGCCGTTGGTGTCCCAAGGTTTAGCTTGCTCAATGGGGCCGAGGAACATCTCGTACAGCCGCAGAGTGTCGGCGCCGTAGCGTTCCACAAGGTCGTCGGGGTTCTGCACGTTGAACATCGACTTGGACATCTTTTCTATCTCCCAGCCGCAGATGTACTTGCCGTCCTCGAGCTGGAACTGGGCGTCGGCAAATTCGGGACGCCAGGCACGGAACTTCTCTATGTCGAGGATGTCGTTGTTTACTATGTTGATATCCACATGGATAGGCACAGTGAACACCTCGCGTCCGGGAATGTTTTTTGAGATGAAGAGAGGGTAGGGGGCAAAAGTGTCTTCCTCCTGTTCCATTGCGGGGGTGTATTCGCCGTTGATGCAGTCTTTTATGCGTTGCTCGATATTTTCGGTGCCGTTCATCACATCGTTGATGGATATAAGCAGTATTTTGAATCCCTTTACGGTGGCGTATTCCTGATAAACTTCGGCCAGTTTTTCGAGCGACTCTTTGCGTTTTATCTCGAGGATAATTTTCTTGTGGTCGCTGTAGAAGTCGAAACGACGTTTGCCGTCCTTGTAGTCGCGTTTGAAATCGGCACCCAGACGACCGTCTTTTATCAGCTGCCAAATATAATACTCGGCCATTTTCTCGAAATTGGCGCGGTACACGAAGTTGGAGCGTCCCTGTATCATGCCTTGGTTGATGAGTTTTTGGAAAGGCTCTTCCTTTACGCTCATGCCCATGTCGAACAGGAATTTGTTCCAGAAACGGCTGTAGATAAGATGTCCGCTGGCGTGCTCGGCTCCGCCCACGTAGAGGTCCACATTCTGCCAGTAGTTAACGGCTTGTTGGCTGAAATACTCGTTGTTGTTGCGGGGGTCCATATAGCGGAGGTAGTATCCGCTGGAGCCTGCAAAACCGGGCATGGTGCTGAGTTCGAGCGGGAAAACTGTTGCGTTGTCTATCAATGAGTTGTCCACCACCTGCTGTTTTTCGGTGTCCCAAGCCCATTGGGTGGCGTGTCCCAGTGGCGGCTCGCCTGTTTCGGTGGGCAGGAATTTGTCGATGTTGGGCAGCTGCAACGGCAGTTTGTCGGCGGGCAGGGGGTAGGGCATTCCGTCCTTGTAGTAAACGGGGAAAGGCTCGCCCCAGTAGCGCTGGCGGCTGAAAATGGCGTCGCGCAGACGGTAGTTCACCGTGCGGGTGCCTATGCCTTTTTCGTCGAGCCAGTCGATGACGGCTTTCATGGCGTCCTTCACTTTCATTCCGGTAACGAAACCGCTGTTCACCGAATAGCCGGTCTTGGCATCCATGCTCTCCGTCCATGTGGCGGGGTCGCTGGTAACGTCCTTTTCGAGGCTTACCACCTGACGGATGGGCAGGTCGAAATGGCGTGCGAAGGCGAAGTCGCGGCTGTCGTGGGCGGGCACTGCCATGATGGCTCCTGTGCCGTAGCCTGCCAGCACGTAGTCCGAAACCCAGATGGGGATGCGCTCCTCGGTGAGCGGGTTGACGGCGTAGGCGCCGGTGAACACGCCGCTCACTTTCTTCACCTCGGCCTGACGCTCGCGTTCGCTGCGGTTCTTGGCCCAGTTGAGGTATTCCTCCACCTCTTTGCGCTGCTCGGGTGTGGTGATGTCCATAATCATCTCGTGCTCAGGACACAGCACCATAAACGTGACGCCGAAGATGGTGTCGGGACGGGTGGTGAATATCTCGAAACTTTTGTCGCTGTTTTCTACGTTGAAGAACACCGAAGCGCCTTCGCTGCGTCCTATCCAGTTGCGCTGAATTTCTTTTAGGCTGTCGGTCCAATCGACAAGTTCCAGGCCGTCGAGCAGACGCTGGGCGTAGGCAGTGATACGCAACGACCACTGGCGCATCAGTTTGCGTTCCACGGGGTAGCCGCCGCGCACGGAGAGTCCGCCCACCACCTCGTCGTTGGCAAGCACGGTGCCGAGTTTCGGACACCAGTTTACGGGAATGTCGGCCAAGTAGGCAAGACGGTAGTTCATCAGCGTTTGCTGACGTTCCTTTTCCGTAAAGGCGTTCCACTGCTCGGCGGTGATGTGCATGGGTTCACTGCAGGCGGCGTCGAGGCCGTCGGTGCCGTGTTGCGACAGATGTTTCTCCAATTCGCTGATAGGCAGGGCTTTGTTGGCTTTGTTGCAATAATAATGGTTGAACAGCTGGATGAAAGTCCACTGAGTCCATTTGTAATATTCCGGATTACAGGTGCGTACCTCGCGGCTCCAGTCGAAGGAGAAACCTATTTTGTCGAGCTGTTCGCGGTAGCGTGCGATGTTCTTTTCGGTGGTGACGGCAGGGTGCTGGCCGGTTTGTATGGCGTACTGCTCGGCGGGCAGGCCGTAGGCGTCGTAGCCCATGGGGTGAAGCACGTTGAACCCTTTCAGACGTTTGTAGCGGGCAAAGATGTCGCTGGCTATGTATCCCAGAGGGTGTCCCACATGCAGTCCCGCTCCCGAGGGGTAGGGGAACATGTCGAGGACGTAGTATTTTGGTTTGTCGGAGATGTTGTCGGTGCGGTAGGTCTCATTTTCGCGCCAGTAGTTCTGCCATTTGCGTTCGATGTCGTTGAAATTGTAATCCATTGTGTTTTATGTCATTAAAAAACACAAGCGAGGATTTCTTTGCCAAATCCTCACTTGCTGTTATAGTTCGTTTAATCTTATCTGAAAGCTATTTCGCGTTCTATTATCTGGTATTTCTCGCCGTTGCGGAAAATGGTCTGGCGCAGCCAGTTGCCGTCGTCGTCGTACTCGTAAACGTAGGTATGTTTCCAGTTCACGTGTTCGTCGTAGTTGAAGGAGTGTATTTCCGTTACGTTGTTGTGTTCGTCGTAGTAGTAGGTGGTTAGTTTTATGAGGTTTTCGTCGTCGTCGTAGAAACGCCATTCGATGCGGTTGCCGTTGCCGTCGTATTTGTAGTAGTAGGTCTGTTTGAGGTCGCCGTTGGCGTCGTAGAATTCAATTTGCGAGCAGTTGCCGCTGCCGTCGTATTTGTAGAGGCGTTTTTCGGACACGGAGCCGTTGTCAGCGTAGTACAGCTCTTCCACAAGGTTGTTGCCTTCGTATTTGTAGGTCTCGCGTTTGCTCATCTTGCCGGCAAAGAAAATGGTGCGTTCGGTGCGGTTGCCTTTGCGGTCGTTGAGGTAGGCGGTACGGGCCTGCAGTTTGTCGGCGCGGTCGTATTCGTTCCAGCCCAGCGAGTAGCTGTTGCCGTCGAAATAGTATGAATACCAAGTATATACGTTGTTGCGGATATACACACGGTCGTCGAGGTTGCCGCGCTTGTCGAAATTGATGGAGTCGGTGCTGTAGAGCTTTTTGGCATCGCCCTCCATATAGTAGGTGCGTTCCATTATGTAAACGATGTCGCCGTGCAAGTTCATGCGTGTGAGCGAGTTGCGGAACTGTTTGCCAAATTCCACGTTGCCCACGCCTATTATCTCGCACATGGTGCCTCCGCGCCATCCGGCGAAAGCTGTAGCTGTCAGTAGGGTGGACAGCAGTATCGTTGTGAGAAATGCTTTTTTCATATCAATGAAATTTATTGTATGTAACGATTTTTCAATATTTATTATTGTTTTGGCCAAGTTTCGACCGTTTTTTTATACGACGAAACGACCTGCAAAGATACGAAAAAAAATCGGATTTTGAAAATATATTTTTTTGGACGTGCTTTTGTGGCGTTATTGGAGGGGGAAGGAGATTGCAAATTAGAGTTATGGGAATCCTAATTATCCAACTGTATTTTAATTTTTTTCTCTTTAGGGTCAGGCCTGTCATTCATCCACTCTGTTCCCTGCCACTTTATCACAATAGTATCATCAGAAAAATAAACGCTATCAATGCATTCGCCTTTAAAAGCTGCTGGACATATATTTTCCTCTTTAATATCCAAATATTGACCTGTGACATAATTTTCTACTCTAATAAAAAGGTCTTCTTCTTCAGGTATATAAGCAACCATCTTTTTTTCTAAATTAAATGCTTCGGCAAACATGTAGATCTTTTCCACGCTATTTGGCACTAATGGCAAGATAACATAATATTTACAGGAAGTTCCGCAACTTTGTCCTAAAATAATTGTCTTTTCATCATAGTCAACCAAAGGCGGTACCCCGCTTCCTAATATTTCAAACTTTTCTTTGGAAGTATTGTTTACATTTTCATTTCCCCACTCTAATGTATAAGTGCTATCGCCATAAAAATGATATTTTACAAAAGAATTGCCATGTGTGCTTAACAATTGCAAATGCTTTTTAGGTCTCCCCGATTTCCTTTGAATCTGATGATATTCAGTTAATTGATATTCTTGAGAAGAGGTTCTTTTAAAATTAAAAATATGGTTGCCGTTGTACAAACAGATGTGTTCCGGCCTTTTTGGAACTGACAGATGTTGAATATGTTGTTTTTCCTGTGGTACAAATAGTGCTGACTCTAAGCCAAAATAATTTAAATTTCCATCATGATGTACATAAACTTCTTCAACAAGTGCTTTTTGCAAATATATGACATATAACGTGTCGCCAACATACCACATACTATCCACAACACTCGTCATATCCGTTTTGGTTCGATGTTCTTTAGTTTTCGGTGCACGAAATTCGATTTTTCCCACATCTTTCTTTTTTATTTTAAAATTTAGTGTAATGTATTCATTCTGACCGTGACAATAAAAAGAGAAAAAAGTAAGAATGAATAATAAGGTATAACATCCCCGTATCGTCGGATTTATACTCTTGTTTTGGTTTTTTAGCGCATTTAGTATCATAACGTTATTGTTGAAAATTCCATGTAATCCCGCTGTGGCATGGCAGTAAACGCCTCTCGTAGCTGTACAGCCGCAGGTTGCCGTCCGCGCCAAAACGGTAGTGCTCGGTTTCGGGCTGGCTGCCGGGGTGGTTTGTCTCCCTCTTTAACAGGCTGCCGTTTATGCCGTACTGCTCGTTCACGTTGGTGCCGTCGGCATAGCTTATGTTGTTTGGGGCAAAGGTGGTCTGCCCTTTGTTAAGGCTGCTGTAGCTGTAATAGCGTGTCTGGCTGGTGGTTGTGTTGCTGGCAAGGTCGGTCTGCTGCAGGCCGTACTGCTGTATCTTGCCCCAGTCGCCGTAGGTAACGCTCAGGGCGTAGGTCTGCGGGCAATATGTTATTCGAAACCGTGTCATATAATTGTCGCTTATTTATATTACCACATCACAAGATATATTTTTGAATTAAAATTTTGGTAACCAGTTATGTAGCAATCCTAAATTCTCTCGTTTCAAGTATTTATTCAATGTCTCATATAATAATAGTATTTGTTTTTCCTTAGTAAAACCAATTATTTCTATCTTTTTTATTTCGGCATCTTTCATCAAATATATTTTTGTCCGGTCCATATCCATACCATGGCAAACATAAGAGGTGTCCCATTCATTCCAACCTTGCTTCGTTAAAATTTTAATACTTAACATATCCGAATTGGAAATTTCAATCGTCTTTATATGCATGTGTTTAATGAGGTGATTATTCCAGTCGATACCATAAACAACCATAACTGTATCAACAACATAAATTTCAACACCCCGATATTTTCTCATATAATTATCGGAATGCGTTGGAAATAAAAGTTGCTGTACACATACCAAATAATCCTCTGGTACAGTTGTTCTATAGATGTCTTTTTTTAACAATGAACATGATTGAAAAACAATAATTATTATACTAATTATTGTAAATGCTATAAGTTTTTTCTTTGGAAAAGGATTCATGTTGAAATATTAAGGGGACTTCTAATTTTACATTATTTCTGATTTCATAGTCATTTTATCCGATTTTTTGCGAAGTCCGTTAAACAAATAACGAACAAAACGACACTGCAAAGATACAACTTTATATTCAATTTTCGATGCGTATTGCACAAAAAGTATGTTTTTTGTGCAATACGGAGTATTTATTGCATAAAATAGGCAGTTTTTTGCACTTTTCCGTGACTTGGGTCGTGGAAGGTTGTAAATTTGCGTACATTATCGTTGCAAATTGTGCAACTGCTTATTATTCCATATTTTAAATCAATTATGCAAAATTGCATAATGCAAAAATACATAATTTTATTTATTTTGCAAAAAAAGTTCTTTTTTTATGCAATGCAATGTTTTTGTAAAAAGGCGGGAAACTTACAATTCTGCATCAAGAGCTTATACCTTCTCCCTCAGTTTCTCGGATTTTTTTGCTTTCCATGCGAAAAACCACACACATGAGGCGAGGGTTACTACTCCGCCGAGTATGTACGAAAGGGTGTGCGGCAGTCCGAAACCGCTGTCGGAGATGATGATAAAGGTGCTGCATACCATTGTCATAAACAGTGCTGGAATCAGGGTGATTATGTACGGTTTTTTGCGGAGCGTTAGGTAAACCGTTATTGCCCAGAGTGTTACCATGGCCAGTAGCTGGTTGGCCCAAGCAAAATAGCGCCAGATGGTTTGGAAACCGTCGGCATCGGCGAAGGTGTAAACCAATATGGCTCCGGCCAGCAGGAACACGGGCATCGCCACGAGGAAACGTTTCCAGATGGGTTTCTGGTCGATTTTGAAGATGTCGGCCACTATCAGACGTGCGGAACGCAATGCTGTGTCGCCCGAGGTGATGGCGGCGGCAATAACGCCGAGCACGGTAACCACGGCCAGCACGGGGGTGAACCATTCGTTGGCGATGACACCCACCATGGCGTCGCCGCTCTTACCGGCGCAGAGGTCGGCTTTGTCGTGGAAGAAATATGTGGCGGCGGCGGCCCAGATAAGGGCTACGATGCCTTCGGCTATCATGGCGCCGTAGAAGATAGGACGTGCCTGTTTTTCGTTAACCATGCAGCGTGCCATCAGTGGCGACTGCGTGGCGTGGAATCCCGAAATGGCGCCGCAGGCTATGCTCACGAACATCATCGGGAAAATGGGGTTGGTGTCGGCCTTGGGATGGCGGTTGGCAAGTCCTTCCCACACCTCGGTAAGGTGCACTTCGGGACGGAAAAAGAAGGCGCACATCACAAACACCGCCATAAGCAGCAGCAAGATGCCGAAAATGGGGTAGATGCGGCCTATCAGCTTGTCGATGGGGAGCATGGTGGCAAGCATGTAATACACGAAGATTATCACCGGCCAAATCCATATCTGCCAGTCGGGGGTGAAGTTGGTGATAAGCAGCTGTGCGGGGGTTTTTACGAACACGGCTCCCACCAGAATCATCAGTATCACGGTGAAATACCGCATTATCTGCTTGGTGCCGTTGCCAAGGTAGCGGCCGTGTATCTCGGGCAGAGAGCAGCCCTTGTCGCGCAACGACACAAAACCGGCGATGAAATCGTGAACGGCACCTGCCAAGATACATCCGAACACTATCCACAGAAACGAGGCCGTGCCGAACTGCGCGCCCATTATGGCTCCCACGATGGGACCCACGCCTGCGATGTTCAGAAACTGGATAAGGAAAATGCGCCACGGTTTCATCGGCACATAGTCCACGCCGTCGGCCATGGTGGTGGCGGGAGTGGCTCTGGCGGGGTCCACACCCAAAATCTTTTCTATTATCTTGGAGTACACAAAGTATCCCAACAGAAGCAAAGCTACTGATATAATGAATGTTATCATGGCTTGAACAGATTATATTTGTTAATGTATCAACATGCAAATTTACGTTTTTTTTTAAAAAGAGGCGTGCTTAAAGTGATTTCTTTTGTTATATTTGGCGTAATTGTCGGATTGTTAGTTTGCTACGTTGCGAACAATCTGAGAAGGATTTGTCCAAGCAACAACGCTTTGTTTTCGGTTTTTTGCATGGCGTACAGTGCAGTGATGTGCGTTTCAGGTTTTTAATTAGTTGTAAATCCCATTTTAGAAAAAATAAAAAGGATGCCTTGGCGGCATCCTAAATTGTTGTGAGAGCAGTATTTAAGTCGCTCATTTATTGCAGAAGGGCTTTTCAATCGTCGTAGCGTTGGAAGTTGCCGTTTTTGTCGAAAACTATCTCTATGGAGTTGTTCAGTTCCACCTCGTAGGTGCGGCGCTCTTTGTTTATGTCGACGATGTAGGTGTTTGGATGGGAGGAGTTTACGTAACTGGCGATAGCCTGTGGGATGATGGCCGTGGGCACTCCGTCGGAATCGCGGTCGGCAACTTCGTCCCATTCGCCTTTGGCAGTGAACTCCACTTTGGCGCCGTCTGCAAACAGAACTTCGTATTCGTTGTCGCCGATGCCTGAGTCGTGGTAAACCACGGAAATCTGCTTGTCACCGAAGTGGGTTTTCACGAAACTCTGTGCCGCGGATGGCAGCGAGCCGAAGTTGATAGCCTTCTTGTCGTTGTCGTTGCAGGCTGCCATGCTGAGGGCTGCAAGCAGCGATGCGGTAAGGAGAAAATTTTTCTTCATTTTGGATAAAAAAGTTTAGTCAGGGACTTCGGCTTTTTGCTCAGGTTTCGCCACCCTTGCCGAAGTCCATGAATAGAAGGGCGGCGAAACACCGTTGCAAAGTTCGTGTAAAAACTTTACGTAGACGTTACGTTTCGGTTACGTTTTTGTTAAATTTGAAAAGGTGGGTGGCGTTATTCTTTCGCATACAGGTATTTATCCTGTATTCCGACTATTTTTTTTTGTAAAAAACGCTCTATTGCGGCATGTACCCGGAGTATGTGCGAGCAATTAGGGGGTATTCTATTCATTGTAAGATGTTTATCTTTGTTTTGTGCATTGCCAAGTTTCAGTCCATAATATTGGATGTGTGGGGTGCCAAGCCTTTCAGGAAACGCCATGCGTGGAGGTATTTTTGTAGTCGTTGGCAGTCATTTTTGCCGAGGTCGGGCAGGCGGCTTATGTCCATGTTGTCCTCAAGGTCGGCAATTTTCACTTCGCGGCCCAGAGGGTTTGCTGCGGCCCGTTCGATATAATTTGCGTAAGACTCTCCTTTGTTGCGTGTTACGGACAAAACGGCATCGATTGTTTCGTTGTCGAACCCTTGTTCTGATAGGAGTTGTGGAGTAAGGGCGGCGTCTTCTATAGCATCGTGCAGCAGCGCCACAATTTTGGCTTTTGGCGAGGAGCAACGTTCGGCCACGCGCAAGGGGTGTGAGATGTATTCGGTGCCGGCCTTGTCGACTTGTCCGGCGTGGGCTTTGCGGGCTATGGCTTCGGCTTTTTCGAGCATTGTTTCGGGCAGCAGGTAGTCCAAGACGGTCTGCCAGTTGGGGAACTGTTCCGAGCCGAACTGTATCCACTCGCCGCCGAAGTCTTTGGCGCCGTGGCGGTCGCGGTCATCGATAAGATACTCGCCATGGCACAGGTTTTTGTGGTGGCTTATGATGAGGCGTTTGTGGAAAACGTCGTCGAAATGGCGGGTTACCCACTGCACTTTGTCGGCCCATGCCGAAGGGTTTTTCCACGGGGCGGTGGAGAGGATGTACATGTCGAATTTTCCGCTTCGGGCAAGTGTGTGCACGGCTTCCACGGCACCGGGCATGGGGTCCATCAGGGCGAAGATGCCGGGTATGTCGTCGGGATGGTCTTTGTATTGCCTTTGTATATCGGGTGCAATATTGCCGAGTGCCGAACGGAAATCAACGAGCACGTTGTCCATGTCGAAATAGAGTCTTTTTTTTGGCATGGCTGTCATCTAATTCTGTTTCTCCAACTTCTTTTCCAGTTCGGCTTTCTGTTTGCGGTAGTTCTTGATGTCGGTTTCGCTGGCGTGTTGGGTGGGGTCTTCGAGGATGTCGAGCAGCATACTCACGGCGTAGTACTGTATGTTGAGCAGCTCGTCGGGGTCGGTGGCTTTCTGGCAGGTCTTGATGCAGGCTGTAAGCATCTCCTTGGCTTTGCTGAAATCCTCGTAATCCTCGTTGGAGCGGTAGATGATGGCTTTGCCGAGGTAGTCGCGAGCCACCTCCTCCTCGGTATATTCCTTGAATTCGCCGTTGTAAAGGGGCAACATCACGGCAAGAGCGGTGTCGAAATGCTTGTCGGCGGAGTAGTAGTGGTTGAGGTTGAGGTGTACGTTGGCCAGACGGCGGTGGTAGTAGCCGAGGTTGCGTTTCAGCGATGGGTTGGTGTCCATGGTGGATAGCTTGTTGACAATCAATGTATAAAGTGGTATGGCCTCTTTGTACCAGTTTTCGCCCTCCACAGTGTCGCTCTGTGCCAAGTCCTCGTAGCTCTGTGCGGTCTGGCTTTTGATGTTGAGGTCGTTGAACATGGCTGTTTCCGGTGCTGTGTCGGCGTACATCATCAGGTTTATTTTCTCGCATTCGGCAAATTGCTCGATGGCCTGTTGGGTGGAGTCGCAGATGCGGTAGTAGCGGCCCACTTGGTAGGCCAGTTTGTAGTACTCGTCGTCTGGGTCCTGACCGTAGCCCATCAGGAATTCCTTGCCGGCTTTGGCCTCCTTGTAGTAGCGCAGCACCGCCGTGGGCAAACCAATGTTCGCCCACAGGTCGCCGAGCTCTATGGCACTGTTCACATATTCTTCGTAATGCTCGAAATCGGTGTATTTCACAGTGTCGAGGTACTGGTGGAAGGTGGATTTGCACACAAGGTATTTGTTCCAGTCTTTGTTTTCTTTGTAGCGTTTTAAAAGAGTGTTCTTTACTGTCTCGTATTTGCGGCTGGCGTTGCCCATCGGCTTGGTTTGGTACAGGCGTTCGGCGATTTCGAGTTCCTCAATCATTTTGTCCTCTTTTTCTTGCTGAAGGTTGAGGATGGCCTTGCTGAAATGCAGTTCCGCCCAGTGGCCGTATAGTGTGCTGTCGCCCATTTTCTCGGCTTTTTTGAATTCCTTTTCCGCTTTGTCGAACAGTTTGTTGGCTTTTTTGAACTCTTTCTGTGCCAGCATCATATCGCCTTCGAAATGGTAGGCTTGGCCTTTCTGTGCGGTGTAGCGTGGTTTTGCGGGCTGCGGAATCTGTTTTTCGTAGTCGAAAACCTGTTGGTAGCAGGCTATGGCGTCGTCGTAGCGTTTGAGGTTGAAATAGGCATCGCCTTTCTGTAAAAGATTGTCGCACAGTTTGATATAGGCGAAACCCGAAGTGTCGTTGGCGGCGGCGCGGGTGTAGTATCCGGCGGCTTTGTTGTAACTTTTCATCGACTGCTGGTAAAGTTCCTCGCGGTATAGACTTTCGGCGTCGGAGTTGTAGAAAGCACCTTTCATCAGCAGACTGTCGGTGCCGTCTTTCTTGGCTTCGGCGGTGAGAATCTCTTCGGAGAGGGCGTCGGCAGGTTCGGCGATGAAATCGTTGCCGGTCTTATAGCCGCTCTTTTTTATGTTGAAATTGTTGTAAAGGCAGTTGCTCTCGAAGATGCCGGGGAACAGCTCGCGACAAGCGTAGTAGGCCTTTTTGTATTCGTCGAAATTGCGTAGTATCTCGCCGGGAGTGTCATCGCTGAAAAGTGCCGCAAAGGTGGTGTTGGCCTTTGTACGGAAAATGCCGGGCAGCATAATGTAGGGTAGGTCGTCTTTCAGACTCTGCTCCACGCTGTCCATGGCGGGCAGGTAGGTGAGCATCAGGCTGTCGTTGCCGGCAACCCTTCTCTGCATTAAATACAAGTATAACAGGCGGTTGCACAGGCTGGGCTTTTCATCGAGTATCTCTTTGGTCAGACGCAGGGCGTAGTCTTTGATTTTATCGGATGTGGGCGACTCAAATCCGTTGAAGCATGGCAGAACCGACAACCGGTTGAGGATGCCGCGTTTGTACGAAAGTTCGTTGCTGAAATCTTTTTTGTCCAATTTCAGGATGGTGTTGAAGGCGGAGTCGAGGTATTGTTCGGCTTGCTGTTCGTTTTCCTCCCAAAGATAAATATACGACGCGCATCTGTAGTAGTAATTCATATTATTGATTCTAAATAAGTTCTGTTCTACAGAACGTGTCGCTTCTATGTTGTCGAGGCACAGCTTTATTGCGGCTTCGGCATTGGGGTTTTCGGGGTCTTTGGAATAAATTTTGAAAGGATTTTGGCCGAGTTTTAGTTTCAGATACGGGCTTTTGGTTTTGGCAAGCTCGGTTTGCTTCAGTTGTTCGGCTTCGTCGGTTTTGCCTTCGTTTTCAAGTTCGAAATAATAGTTGTATATAAAATCATCGGAGCGGAATCCGTTGTTGTAAAGTATTTTGTAGTAATGGCTTACGTGGGTAGTGTCGTTTGTGGCGTCCCTCAATGTGAGGTAATAGTCAATGCGTTGCAGGTTATTGTCGCTGTTGTCGCCGTCAACGATTTGGTTTTTAGCTGTTTGCAGACAGTTTTCTGCATCGCCGCGCAGCAGGTATTCCTCGCACGGGCGGCGTATCTCTTTGTCGATATAGTACATGTTGATAGGATGTACGTTGCATGCTGTGGTGTAATACAATTCGCGAGTTTCGCTTAAATACTCCTGCCCTTTCAGCTGGTTGCAGAGTTCGTCGGCATCGGTACCGAAATAGAGCATGTAGGAGGCCTGTTCAAGACTGGGAACGAACTCGTTGCGGTATTTGAACATAAACAGCGAGTCGAACAGTCTATAGCGCTCGTCGAAATACTCTTTGGCATCGGCCATATAATAAACAATGGTGTCCTTGCACAGCAGATCCGACTTGCGGTTTTTCCATCGCGGACCGATACTTACATAGCCTTCGGCCTTGATATAACCTGTCTCGCAGTAGTCGCCGTACTTGTGCTTTTGGGAGGTGAACACCGCCACCCCTTTGGCGTTGGTGGTGAGTTTTTGTCCGCAGCATTCGAAAGTGGCTCCGGCCAGCGGCTTTCTGGTGCTGTAGTCGATAACTTTGAAAATTTGTCGCACCTGCGCGTTGGCAAAAGTGCAGAGGAATGCTGTCAATGCGATGAAAATGAGGGATTTGGTCTTCATAATAAATTGAATTTGATAAAAATTTATTGTTTGTTGGAACTGCAAAGATACGATTTTTTTTTTAAAGGTTAACAGTGATCTGTGATCAGTGAACTGTGAAGGTGCGAAACAGCAACTTCAAACTGATTACTGAATACTAAATACTGACCACTAATTAAAAATTGCACAACATTTTTTCACTTTTTGAGTTATAATATGTCTGTAACCAAAAGCCACATAACATGGACCACACCGAAGCAAAACAGCGTATTGCCGAGCTCACCGAGCAGCTAAACCGCTACAACTACGAGTATTACATGAACGACACCTCGCTGGTGTCCGATTTCGAGTTCGACAAACTGCTTGAAGAACTTGCCGAAAAGGGTATGCCACTTTACACAAATACCTGCACGCGTGGCGCTACCTGAAAGGTCTCGAACCCGACACCAGTTTGATTGAGGGATAGGGAGTTTTTTTATCAAAAATGCCAATTTTATAGACTATAATCCAAAAAAAATATAATATTTTTGGATTGTAATCCAAAAAATAAGTATATTTGCAAAAACAAATATATAGTCATGATAAAACGGGAATTGATAGAAGTTGTTGAAAAACAATTATTTAAAGGAAAAGCAATAGTTGTTGTTGGTCCACGTCAAGTGGGCAAAACTACTTTGTTGAAAGAGATAGTGAGCAGAAGCAATCGTAATGTTCTGTTGCTTAATTGCGATGAACCAGAGGTGGTTGCTATGCTTACCGCCACAAATGTTGTTAAACTTCGCTCAATTATTGGTGAACACGATTTGGTGGTGATAGATGAAGCTCAAAAGGTGGACAATATAGGATTGACGCTAAAATTGATTGTGGACAATATCGAAGGTGTTCAGGTTATAGCTTCCGGATCTTCGGCATTTGAATTGCGCAACCGTCTTAACGAGCCGTTGACTGGGCGCAAATTCGAATATCAGATGCTTCCTGTTTCCAGCGGTGAAATGATCGGCACCTATGGACTTATTGAAGAGAAACGCACTCTTGAAAATCGTTTAGTGTACGGGTCATACCCTGATATTATAACCCATCCTGAAGCTTCGCAGCGTTTGCTTGCCGAGCTAACACAAAGCTATCTTTACAAAGACATACTGACTTTAAATGACATACGCAAACCGCAGCTAATCGACCGTCTGTTGCAAGCCCTTGCCTTTCAGGTTGGCAACGAAGTGTCCATAAATGAACTTTCACGTACTCTGCAAACCGACAACAAAACCATCGACAAATATATTGTTTTGCTGGAAAAATGCTATGTGATATTTCATTTGGGAGGACTAAGTCGTAATCTGCGTGCCGAATTGAAAAATGCTAAGAAGTATTATTTTTACGACAATGGTGTGCGCAATGCGGTGATACAGCAATTTACCCCAGTTTCGATGCGTAACGACATGGGCGCGTTGTGGGAAAATTTCTTTGTCGCCGAACGCATAAAATTCAACAATTACCGTGGTTATTATGGACATTCTTATTTCTGGCGCACGGTACAACAACAGGAAATCGACCTTGTGGAGGATTGCGACGGCTGTCTTACTGCCTTTGAGATGAAATGGAACAGTGCAAAGAAAGTACGGTTCCCAAAAAGTTTTACAGATGCATATAATGTAAAGGAAACAGTTGTGATAACCCCCGAAAACTACCTTGATTATCTGACATAATAACAATTAACCCCAAATAGCTAATTCTAATTTCAAAAAGTCAAACTGTTTTCAACCGTTTTATTCTCTTTAATGTAAATCACAACAAATTCTTATTATTTGAGTTATATATGTATTAGTTCAACTTTTGCAGTGTGAAAATAGTTTTTTTCGACAATAATGTATGAACTAATACAACGTTTTTTTGAGTTATAATATGTCTGTAACCAAAAGCCACATAACATGGATCACACCGAAGCAAAACAGCGTATTGCCGAGCTCACCGAGCAGCTAAACCGCTACAACTATGAGTATTACATGAACGACACCTCGCTGGTGTCCGATTTCGAGTTCGACAAACTGCTTGAAGAACTCAACGCCTTGGAAAAGGCTTTTCCGCAGTACGCCCTACCTACGTCGCCGACAAAAAGGGTGGGCGGCGAGGTGAACAAGTCGTTCCGTCAGGTTACGCACCGCTACCCGATGCTCTCGCTGGGCAACACCTATTCTGTGGAGGAGATAACCGAGTTCGATACCCGTGTGCGTAACATATTGGGCGATAGGCAGTTCTCCTACGTCTGCGAACTGAAATACGATGGTGTGGCCATCGGCCTTACTTACAAGGATGGCGCTCTTACACAGGCTGTTACGCGCGGCAACGGCCTTCAGGGCGACGACATCACCGACAACGTGCGTACCATCCGCACCATCCCCTTGCAGCTACACGGCGATTACCCCGCCGATTTCGAGATGCGCGGCGAGATTATCTTCCCTTGGGAGGCTTTCAACGCTTTCAACGAGCAGCGCATGGCTGCCGGCGATGAGCCCATGGCCAACCCACGCAACGCCGCATCGGGAAGCCTCAAGCTGCAGGACTCACGCGAGGTTGCCAAACGTCGTCTCGACTGCTGCCTGTATTTCATGATGGGCGAAAACCTGCCCTCCGACACCCACCTCGGCCGCCTCGAAATGGCACGGCGGTGGGGTTTCAAGATACCGCAGTACGCCAAACTCTGCCGCAACATCGACGAAATTAGGCAGTACATCGAATATTGGGACAAAAAACGCTCCGAACTGCCCTTTGCCACCGATGGTATAGTGATAAAAGTCAACGAGATACCCCTTTGGGACGAGCTGGGAATGACCGCCAAGTCGCCGCGTTGGGCCATAGCCTACAAATTCGAGGCCGAGCGTGTGGCCACAAGACTGCTCAGTGTTGATTTTCAGGTGGGTAGGACGGGAGTTGTAACCCCTGTGGCCAACCTAGAACCCGTGTGGCTGGGCGGCACCACGGTGAAACGTGCCAGTCTGCACAACGCCGACATTATCTCGCAGCTCGACGTGCGTGTGGGCGACACCGTCTATGTGGAGAAAGGCGGCGAAATCATCCCCAAAATCGTGGGCGTGGACCTCAGCCAGCGTCCGGCCAACTCGCAGCCGTTCAAATACATAACCCACTGTCCCGAATGCGGCACCCCGCTGGTGCGCAAGGAGGGCGAAGCCGGTTACTACTGCACCAACGAAACGGGCTGCTACCCGCAGATTCTGGCCAACCTCGAGCTCTTTGTCAGCCGCAAGGCGATGAACATCGACACCCTCGGTACCGAGCGTCTGGCAATGCTCTACAACAAAAAACTGATACGCAACGTGGCCGACTTGTATTATCTTAAAAAAGAGCAACTTGTCGGCCTTGAGGTGATAGAAAACGACAAACGCAAGGCATCCATTCAGGAGAAAGGTGCCGCCAACATCATCGCCGCCATCGAGGAATCCAAGCAGGTGCCCTTCGAGCGTGTTCTTTATGCGTTGGGAATCAGATATGTAGGTGAGGTTGGAGCCAAGAAATTGGCCGCTCATTTCAAAAACATCGACGCCCTGTCGCAGGCCACCGTTGAAGAGCTGGCCGCCGTTGAAGATGTGGGCGAGGTGATAGCCAAGTCGGTGCACAGCTGGTTCAACGACCTGGAACATCTGGAGATTGTGGTGCGGCTGAAAAACGCCGGACTGCGTTTCGAGGTGGAGGACAAGCAGGTTTCCGACACCCTCGGCGGAAAGACTTTCGTGGTGAGCGGTGTGTTTGCCAACTTCTCCCGCGACGGCATCAAACAGCATATCGAACAGCACGGCGGCAAGGTGGTAAGTTCCATATCCTCAAAGACTTCCTACGTTCTTGCCGGCGAAAAAATGGGTCCTGAAAAGCTGAAAAAAGCCCAGAGTCTCGGCATACACATCATCTCCGAAACGGAATACCTGCAAATGATCGGCGAGCAATGATGATCTACGTCCACATACCGTTTTGCCGGCAGAAATGCCTCTATTGCGCCTTCTATTCGTTGCCACAGAAAAGCGAGGCCGACACCGACACCTATGTGGATGCCCTCTGCTCCGAAATGGCATTGCGCAAGGATGAACTCGGAACGGAACATGCTGCTACACTGTATTTTGGCGGCGGCACGCCCTCGCTGCTCACCCCTTCGCAACTCTCCAAAATTTTCGAAACTTTGCGCCATAACTACCATTTGACAGATGTAACAGAAATAACCTTCGAGGCCAATCCCGAACAGCTTACCAAAGACTATCTGCACCAGATTAAAGCGTTGGGTGTGAATAGGTTGAGCATCGGCGTGCAGTCCTTTTCCGATGCCGACCTGAAACTCCTCAACCGTCGTCATACCGCACAGCAGGCTGTGCAGGCCGTGAAGACAGCACAGGAGAGCGGTTTTGACAATATTTCCATCGATTTGATTTACGGCATACCGCAGTCCGACAGCTGGCAGAGCAACCTTTCCATCGTGGAAACGCTTGACGTACAGCATCTTTCGTGCTACGCCCTGACAATGGAGCCAGGCACCGCCTACGCCCGTCTTGTGGAAAAAGATAAAATCCAGCCCTGCGACGAGGAAATGGTAATCTCCCAATACAACACCTTGATACACTGGGCGAAACAAAGCAATTTCGTGCAGTACGAAGTGTCCAACTTCTGCAAAAGCGGCTACCACTCGCGCCACAACAGTGGCTATTGGGACGGCACAAGGTATATGGGTTTCGGGGCGGCGGCGCACTCTTTTAGTGGCACACAGCGGCGGTGGAACGTGGCGGATATTGCTGCATATATTAAAGGTGTGAAAAACGGCTCTCCTTTCAGCGAGAGCGAGGTGCTCACCGCCGCTGACCTCTTCAACGAGTACGTGATGACAGCCCTGCGCACAGCCAAAGGCGTAGAGAAGAGCGTGTTGGAACGGCGGTTCCCCACTTTTGCGCAGCATTTTGCCGAAAAAGCCCGGCAGTTCGTCCAGCGCGGACTCCTCACCTACGACGGCACGACCTTTCGTCCCACCCCACAAGGCCTCCTTATGGCCGACGGCATGGCAGCGGAATGCTTTGCTTAATTAGGAATTCGGAACCTTTAGCTCAGCGCAGCCAATGCGTAGTTCGGAAGTTATTGCTCGACGTTAGCCAATTCGGAGTTTGGAGTTGAACGTACTCACAGATCACTGTTCACCATCACTTACACTTTTTAGTCGCACTTTTTGTTGTTTTACTACACTTTTTAGTCGCACTTTTTGTAAAATTCCACACTTTTCTGTCGCAGTTGGGTAAAAATGTGCATTTTTGCAGAAAGAAATGTTGAGTAAAATAGCAGAGGAATGTGTTCACTTCATAAAAGAGCATAAAATAATTTTATAATGATCTAACACTCCTCAAAACAGCCCCGAAGGGGCGACAGATTACAGCCGGTGGTGTGAACCGCCGGTCAGGAAATATCACCCACAACCATAGAGCCCCGAAGGGGCAACAAAAAAAAATCAGGCTGTCTGGCCAAAAGTCGGCAGCATGTTTTATTATTTGGTTTCAAAATTTTGTACAGATAAACGAGAAAAAATCGTTTTTCTGTAAAATTTTATTTGCAAATTCCTAGTCCGCAACAACAAGGGAAAAAAGAATAATCAAAACCATTGTTGTATTCCTTTAAAAATCAATCATTTCCATCTTTTTCTGAACGCCAATCGCAAATCATTCGCAATTTTACAAAAAAAAATCGTATATTTGCACTTTTAATTTTCGTAAAAAGATAATAAAAAAATACAATGGAAGAACTGATATTAGAGCTTAAGAAACAGATAATTGAGGTGCTCAACCTCGAAGACATGAAACCTGAGGACATCGACGAAAACGCTCCTCTTTTTGGCGAAGGTCTGGGTCTCGACTCCATCGACGCGCTGGAACTCATAGTGCTGATGGAGAAGAACTACGGCATCAAGCTGAACTCCGCCGCCGAAGGCAAGGACGTATTCAAATCGGTACGCGTGATGGCCGAATACATCCAGGCTCACCGTACAAAATAAGCCTTTTCTTTTGATGGGAGACGCGATTGTAGTAACGGGGATGGGCATCGTTACGGGCATCGGTGTGGGCGTTGAGTCCACGCTCGATTCTCTTATGCACTGTCGTTCGGGCGTGGGTGCCGTCAGGTCCCTTAGCACCGCGCATACCGACATTCCCGTGTGCGAAGTGCCGATGACCGAAGGCGAGATGCGCCAACGGCTCGGCATCCCTGCCGACGTGGTAACCACCCGCACTCCCTTGCTCTCCCTTATTGCCATGCGCGAAGCCTTGCAGCAGTCGCTCCTACAACCCGATGGCGGCCGTGTAGCGTTGATAAACGGCACCACCGTTGGCGGCATGGAGAAAAGCGAACAGCTGTACCTCGCTTTCTTCGACGACAAAGATGTGGCCTACATCTCGGCCCACGACTGCGGTGCAGGGACTGCTTTCGCTGCCGATTTCTTCGGCCGTTTCTCGCAGACCACCACCATCTCCACCGCCTGTTCTTCGGCCTCCAACGCCATCATCCTCGGCGCCAACCTCATCAAGAGCGGCAGGGCCGACAAAGCCGTGGTGGGCGGCACCGAGTGCCTGAGCAAGTTCCACCTCAACGGTTTCAACACACTGATGATTTTGGACCGCGAGCGCTGCCGTCCGTTCGACGATGGCCGCAACGGCCTTAACCTCGGCGAAGGTGCTGCTTTCCTTGTGATAGAACGCGAGAGCGATGCCAAGGCCCGTGGGGCGAAGATTCTCTGCACCCTCGAAGGCTATGCCAACAGCTGCGACGCTTTCCACCAGACGGCTACCTCGCCGGAAGGGGAGGGGGCTTATTTGGCTATGACACAGGCTCTTGCCGACAGCGGACTGCAGCCTTCCGACATCGACTACATCAATGCACACGGCACGGGCACGCAAAACAACGACTCCAGCGAGGGCAACGCCATACTGCGGGTGTTCGGCAACAACTACCCGCCGATTTCCTCCACCAAAGCCTTTACAGGCCACTGCACAAGCGCCGCAGGCAGCGTGGAGGCGGTGATTTCCATACTTGCCATGCAACACGGCTTTATCCCTCCGAGCCTCGGTTTCGAGACGCCTATGGCCGACGTGCCTGTGGTGCCGCAAAAGACCTTGAAAACTGGCGTTTCGCTAACCCATGTTATGACAAACTCTTTCGGTTTCGGAGGCAACGACTCATCGCTGATTTTTGGGAAATACCAACCAGAAAAACAGATACTTGCAACCAGTGCTTACGACGAAAAACGCAGGGTGTTTATTGGCGCGGCTTCGCAAATAAGTGTGCAACATCCTCTTGGCGAGGAATGGTTTGAAAATCCGATCTTTTACAACGAAAAATATGTCAGGGCTCTGTCGCCTGACTATAAGCAATTTATCGACCCAAAGGCCGCACGTCGCATGGGCGCTGTGCTGAAACGTGCCCTCACCACTGCATTGTCGGCTTTGAAGGATAGAGATGTTGCTGATTTGCAGGCGGTTATTACTGGCACGGGCTTGGGCTGTATCGAAAATACCGAGAAATTTCTCCGCGCTATGGTTGTGGACGGCGAACAGCTGCTCACTCCGACCTATTTCATGCAGTCCACGCACAACACCATAAGCTCGCAGGTGGCGCTCAACCTGCACTGCCATGGCTACAACTGCACCTACTCGCAACGCGGGGTGTCGTTCGAAAGTGCCCTGCAGGACGCTTTTCTGCAGTTCAAACTTGGAAAACTCAGCAACGCGCTTGTCGGCGGGCACGACGAGATGACGCCCGACTACTACGACCTTCTGGACAAGGTACATTTTTGGGACGGCACCTTTGCCGGCGAAACAGCCGCCTGGCTCTATCTGGAAAACGGTCGCAAATCCGACACTTGGTGCGAACTGCTTGACACTCAACTGTTTTTCCGCCCAAGCGAAGGTGATTTGCATAATGCCATCGACGCAATGCTGCTGAGGCACGGACTGCAACGTTCCGACATCGCCGCTGTGATGACGGGCAAGGACGAAAATGCCGAAAACAACCGTCCGTACGACGATTTCTGCCGTCTGTTGCCGCAGGCTGCTGTGCTACGTTACAAACATCTTTTCGGCGAAGGTTTCACCATGCCGGCCATGGGAATCTACGCTGCGGCCGTGTGCCTGAAAAATGGCAGGATTCCTTCATTTTTGATTGAAAACAAGGGCCAAGTAATTGACAATCCGCAAAATATACTAATTGTAAATTGTTTTAAAAACGCTGAATATTCATTAACATTGCTCTCTAAATGATACGATTGATATTGTTGAGTCTTCTACAGTCGCTGTTGCTTGCGCTAGGACAGGTCTTTATGAAATTTGCCACCGAGTGGGAGGGCCGATTTGAGTGGTCGTGGCGCATTTTCACCAATTGGTGGCTTTTGGCCGCAGGCGGTGCTATGGCGGCAGCTACAATCCTTTGGATGTATCTGTTGAAAAATCATGACCTTTCGGTAGTGCATCCGCTATCGGGAGCCAGTTTTATTTTTAGTATGGTTTTGGCGTGGATTTTCTTTGGCGAGAATATTCCGCTAATACGCATTTTGGGCGTGGCTCTTATCATTGGAGGTATGTATTTTATTACAAGAAGTGCGTTATGAAAAAAGTTTTGAGTTGTTTTTTGCCGTTTCTCCCGCTGCTTTTGGCTGTGTCGTTTGCTGTGGCTCAGCCTTCGGGATTCACCCGTCTTTCCGATGCCGAAAAAACGGCTTTGCTTTCGGCGATGAACGACAATTTCCAGTCGATGCAATGCGATTTCCGTCAGGAGAAAAAATCGGCACTTTTTGACGAAGTGTCTGTCAGTGAAGGTGTTATGTATTTTAAAAAACCGTCGTCGCTGCGATGGGAATACACCAAACCCACTGTGTCGGTGGTAGTTATGAATGGCACCAAAGTAAAAGTTACCGATGCCGACGGCAAGGAACAGGGCAAGGGCGGACGTATGTACCGTCAGATGGCCGCACTGATTACCGGCGTGGTGAGCGGCAGGGAGCTCGACGACGGCAAGAATTTCAAGAGCGAGTTCTATGTCGGCGCCAATGCCTATTGGATTAAGCTGACACCCGCCAACCGCCGTCTGAAAGCCTTTTTCAACCATCTGGAACTGACTTTGGACAAGCAAAAGATGGTGGCTGTGAAAATGTTTATGAACGAAAAGGAGGGCGACAGCACCACCATCACTTTCAGCAACCACAAAGTGAACGCCGCCATCGATGATAAAGTGTTTAACCTCAAATAATTGCTATGATAGACGGGAGTTTTTACACTATTGTCGGCACCTACGATACAGACCCGCTGCACATACGTCGCGAGATAGTGTTCCGTATGGACCACGTCATTTTTAAGGCGCATTTCCCCGACAAACCCATTGCTCCGGGCGTTTGCACTTTAGAGATTATCCGTCAGCTGGTTACCGAGGTCGTAGGCAGCGAAATCCGCATCCCGACGGTGAAAAATATGAAATTCCTGAACCTTATGACTCCGGCCGAAGGCAAGGTGTTTGCCTTTGATATACAGTTGGTTGCACAAACCGAAACGCTGTATTCCGCCAAGGCAACAATTTCCGACCCCGAATCGACAGTCGTTAAAGCAAGCCTGCTTTGCGAGAAACATTGAGATATTCACCAAATGCCCCGACGATGAGAGCCTGCGCCATTATACCTACTTACAATAATCTGGCAACCCTTCCGTCGGTTATAGGTGATGTGGCGGCGATAATCCCCGACATAATCGTGGTAAACGACGGCTCCACCGACGGCACTTCCGAATACCTTGCTACGGTGTCCGACAATGTTACCGTGGTTTCCTATCCTAAAAACCGTGGCAAAGGCTATGCCCTGCGCCATGGCTTTAAAGCCGCTCTGCAAAAGGGTTTCGACACTGCCGTAACCCTCGACTCCGACGGCCAGCACCTCGCTTCGGACATACCCACGATGCTCGACTGCTACGCCGCCGATGAAGGGAGTCTTGTTGTGGGCAGCCGCAAGTTCGACAACCCCAATATGCCGTCGAAAAACAGCTTTGCCAACCGTTTCTCCAATTTCTGGTTCACGGTGCAGACCGCCCGTCGTCTGCCCGACACACAGACGGGTTTCCGTGTGTATCCGCTGAAAAAGATCGGTCGTCACAATCCGCTAAACAACCGCTACGAGGCTGAACTTGAAATACTTGTGCGTTGTGCTTGGCGCGATGTGGATATAAAATCCTGTCCCATAAACGTTTACTACCCACCGCAGGAGGAACGTGTGAGTCATTTCCGGCCCACCATGGATTTTGTGCGTATCAGTCTGCTAAACACTGTGTTATGCCTGCTTGCCGTGGTTTACGGCTATCCGTCGATGGGAATACGAAAACTGATTAAATTGCTGAAGAAGTGAGAAATATACTGCTCCGCCTATATGCCTTTTTCGACAAACGTCATCCCTTGATGGTCGTTGCGCTGACGGTATTGCTCGCTTTGATGGCCTTGTGTCTGCTGCGGCTGGATTTTGTAGAGGACATCAGCCGTTTTCTACCGCAGGAGGGACACGACAACCGCCAAAACTATGCCTATCAGAACATCGGGGCTGCAAACAAGATAATGATAAACGTGTATGCCACGCAGGGCGAGCCCGACCAAGAAGTGCTGATGGAAGCCGTGGACCGTTTGGCCGAGCGTTTCGAAAGTGCCGATGTGGCGGAACATACCACCGATGTTTTCTATCAGGTGGACGAGGAGAAAGTGTTCGAGCTGACGGGTTTCGTTCAGGCCAACATGCCGTACTACCTCGACAGCGCCGACTATGCCCGTATCGACAGCCTTCTCGCTCCGCAGAAGATAGCACAGGCACTTGCCGCCGACAAGCAGGTGCTTCTCTCGCCCGCCGGCGGTGTGGCCAAAAAGATAATCGTGAACGACCCGCTGGGGTTCGTATCGCCTAAACTTCAGCAACTTGGAGGGGGCAACCCCATGGGCGACCGCTACGAAATCGTCGACGGGTATGTGTTCAACAAGGAGGGCAACGAGGCGATAATGGCCGTTACCTCCAAATATCCGGTTAGCGAGACTTCGGGCAACAAAAAGCTTGTGCAACAGATAGATAAGATTGCCCATGAGGTGGAGAACGAGTTCGGCGGCACGGTGAAAGTGGATTATATAGGCGCCGCTGTGATTTCGGTGGAAAACGCCGACCGCATCAAAACCGACAGCATAATCTCCACCATCCTTGCGCTGGTGCTCATCCTTGCCCTGCTGATGTATTTCTTCCGCGATGCCAGAGCGTTGATAATCATAGTGTTTTCGCTGATTTTCGGTGGGCTTTTCGGATTGGCGTTCCTCGCCCTGTTCAAAGGCACCGTGTCGGTGATAGCGATAGGGGTGGGGTCCATAATTGTCGGAATAGCAGTGAATTACCCACTGCATTTCCTCGCCCATTACCAGCAGGGATACAGCAAGGAGCAGACTATCAAGGACATAATAGAGCCGCTTGTTACGGGCAACCTAACCACCGTTGGAGCATTCCTGAGCCTCGTGTTCATCAGCTCCGACGCCATGAAAGACCTCGGACTCTTCGCCGCCTTGCTTTTGGTGGGAACGATATTGTTTGTCCTTGTCTTTTTGCCACATCTGTTCCGAAAAACTCTGTTCCATAGGCAGGACCGCTCCTCTACAAGGCTCGTCTTCGGCAAGGTGGCCGACCGCCGTTTCGAACAAAATAAATTCATCGTCCTTGCCATAGTGCTGATTACCATACCGTTGTATTATTTCAGCCGGCAGACGGCTTTCGAGTCGGACATGAGCAAAATCAACTACATGACTCCAGACCAACGCACAAAGCTCGACAAGCTGATAGCCCAGACCGAGAGCGGTGTGCCGTCGGTTTACTGTGTGGCCGAGGGCAAGGATATGGAGGAAGCCCTGCGCGGCTACGAGGCGGCGATGCCCGTCATCGACAGTATGGCCGCCGACAGCACCGTGGTCAAAGTGTCGGGAATTGGCGGCTTTGTGCCTTCGCAGCAAATGCAGAAACAGCGTGTGGAGCAATGGGAGGCTTTCTGGTGCACCCGTCGCGACGAACTTGTGCGCAACGTCGAGGCCGAGGCCGCGAAACTCGGCTACAGCAAAGGAGCATTGCAACCTTTCTTCGACATCATCGGCAAAAGCCACGGAACTCACGAATATACCTATTTTGAACCGATAATCAATTCGTTTGCAAGTAATTACCTATGCAGCAACCCCGACCACTGCATGGTTTACACCCTGATGGAGAGCAACCACCGCGAGGCTGTGGCGCAACGGCTTGGCAATGTGGACGATGGCGTATTCACCATGGACAACACTAGCATAGTGAACAAAATGGTTGACGCACTTTCCGACGATTTCGACTATGTGCTTTATATCTGCGGTTTCATCGTGTTTTTATTCCTCACCATCTCGTTCGGGCGGCTGGAGCTCAGCCTGTTGTCGTTCCTCCCGCTGGCGGTGGGCTGGATTTGGATTTTGGGCATTATGAACATCTTCGACATACGGTTTAACATCATCAACATCATTCTTGCCACCTTCATTTTCGGTCAGGGCGACGACTACACCATTTTCGTCACCGAAGGGATGATGTACGAATACACCTACCGTCGCAAGATGCTGGCGTCGTACAAAAACTCGGTGCTGCTGTCGGCCACCATTATGTTTATCGGCATCGGCTCGCTGATTATTGCCAAACACCCTGCCATGCACTCGCTGGCCGAAGTAACGATAATCGGTATGTTCTGCGTGGTGCTGATGGCCTACATTTTCCCGCCGCTCATCTACCGCTGGCTCACCAAAAAACGCGGCCACGACCGCCTGATGCCTATTACCTTGCTCAACCTTCTGAAAACTATCTACGCTTTTACGGTTTTCTTCGTTTTCTCGATATTCCTCTCTATTTTGGGATTTTTTGTGCTTACCATCGGAGGCAAAACGCCAAAGCATAAGTTGTTTTACCACAAATGTTTATGTGGGCTTCTGCGCACCTGCGTGCGTTGGATGCCGGGAGTGGAGGCGCATGTGCACAACACCTCCGGCGAGACTTTCGAAAAGCCCGCCATCATCACCTGCAACCACCAGTCGCACCTCGACCTGCTTTATACGCTTGCCCTCAACCCCAAAATCATCTGTCTGACAAACAAATGGGTGTGGAACAGCCCGTTCTACGGCTGGATAATACGTTACGCCGATTTCTATCCCGTGGCCAATGGTCTTGAGGAGAACGAGAAACAGGTTGAAAAGGCTTTGCGCAACGGCTACTCGGTGCTTATCTTCCCCGAAGGCACCCGTTCCGAGACTTGCGACATACTGCGTTTCCACAAAGGTGCATTCCATCTGGCCAAAAAACTTGGCGTGGACGTGCTGCCGCTTGTTACCCACGGCATCGGACATGTTTTCCCGAAACAGGAGTTTATGCTGCGCAAAGGGCGAGTGGATGTGCAGATTATGCCACGTGTTACCAACGAAAATCCGCTTATGGAAGGCGACGCCAACACAGTTGCCAAAGCCATGCGGCAATACTATGTGGAGCAATACGGGCAGCTGTGCCGCGATACCGAGACCGCCGACTACTACGCCGACCTTGTGCTGCACAACTATATTTATAAAGGAAGCGACATAGAACGTCGTGCCCGTAAAAACCTGAAACATAACGGCAACTACCGCGAAGCCATCGCCGCACTGCCCGACAACGGTGAATTCCGTATCGACAACTGCGGACAGGGCGAGTTTGCACTGCTTGCCGCCTTGGTGAAGAAAGACCTGCAAATCACGGCCACCGACAGCGACGCCGATTTGGTGGACATCGCCGCCAACTGTGTCAGCGTGCCGCAAAACTTGAAATACGAACATCCCAATGCCGATGAATAAGAACAAAATAGTGATAGTGGGCAGCGGCCTCGGAGGGCTGGTGTGCGGTTACGTACTTTCCAAGAACGGATACGATGTAACCATCCTCGAAAAAAACGCCCAGATAGGAGGGTGCCTGCAGACTTTCCGCCGCGGCGGCGTGAAATTCGACACAGGTATGCATTACATAGGCAGTATGCTCGAAAACCAGATACTGCACCGTTTTTGGAACTACCTCGGTCTGCTCGACACTGTCCCCCTGCAGCAGCTCGACACCGGCGGCTACGACGTCATCTCCCTTGCAGGCGAGACCTTCAAATTCGCCAATGGATACGAGCGTTTCGCCGACACCCTATCTCAGCAGTTCCCCGACAACCGTTCCGACATAGAGACCTACCTCTCGCGTGTGCGCGAAATTGCCGACGCTTCGCCGCTCTACAACCTCCGCAAGATAAACAACAACATCTTTATCGAAGCCGACTACATCAAAACCAGCATCAACGAATTTATAGCCTCATCGACATCCAACCCCAAGTTGCAGAACGTGCTGGCGGGCAACCTGCCGCTGTATGCCGGCGTCAAGGACAAAACTCCTACATACGTCCATGCCCTGATTCATAACTTCTACATACAGAGTGCGTTCCGTATTATTGGCGGCAGCGACACCATAGCCCATTCGTTGGCCAAGTCCATCGAGAAATTCGGTGGCAAGGTGCGCACCAACGCCGAAGTGGAGAAACTTATCTGCGACGATACCCACGCCACTTCCGTGCTCCTGACCTCGGGCGAGGTGGTGGTGGCCGATTATTTCGTTTCCAACGTCCATCCGCAGGCGTTCCTCGGCAAAATCGATTCGCACATAATACGCAAGGCCTATCGCGAACGCATCTCCAAACTGGAAAACACCATCTCCAATTTCACCGTATATATCAAATTCAAGGAAAACGCCACACCGTACCTCAACTACAACTATTATTTCTACGAATTACCCGATGTCTGGAAATCAAACGATTACGACATCGGCAAATGGCCGCAAAGCTACCTCTTTATGCACCAGTGCCACCAGAAAAATCCCGTCTATGCCCAAAGTGCCGAGCTTATCGGCTACATGCACTACGACGAGGTGCGGCGTTGGGAAGGCACCCGTGTGGGACACCGCGGACAGGAGTATCTTGATTTCAAGGAGCAAAAAGCCGATAAACTTCTTGAAAGCCTCGAACAGTCGTTCCCCGGCATCCGCAGTTGCATAGAGTCGTACTACACATCGACGCCGCTCACCTACAGCGACTACACTGCCACCCACGAAGGCTCGATGTACGGCATAATACGCGACAAAAACTTCCCCAGCCAGACCTACGTTTCGCAACGCACCAAAATTCCCAACCTTTTTATGACTGGACAGAATATCAATTCGCACGGCATTCTCGGCGTAACCATCGGAGGAATAATAACTTGTGCCGAATTTCTTGGCATCAATAAAATTATCCAGGAGATTTATGACAATATCTAGTGGTTGGTGGTGTGAGGATTTTAGATTGTAGATATTTTTTGTTGCAGTCTTCGTTGCTTTGTGTAAGAAGCTGAAATTTTGCATAATACTTTTTTTTTCTGTGTGATACATTCAACTTTTGCTGTACATCCATTGTGGTCGGGACCAAAGCACGACATTTGTCGAGAATGATGTTTTTTGGGTGCTGTCCGCGCCGAAAGTAGTAATAAAAACATCGTTTTAAGTGTTAATAATTCTTATGTAATTAGTTGATATGTAATAAGATAATATTTGTTAGTTCGTAATTGTTGAAAACTATGTTTTTATTTTTAACATTTTTTCTCGATAAAAAGTGTAACTTTGCAAATGGATTTGGAAGTTGTAAAATGGGGATCCGGCGATTTCCCTTTCCGCACAAAATAAAAAGTAGTTGTTTTACGGACCCCACAAAAGTTGCGCCCGACACGTATTAGGGATTATAAAATGGAAGAAAATATGAATACTCCAGTTCAGGAAAATGCTCCAGTGGCAGAAACCCCGAAAAAAGGTGGTGGACTTGTAGTGGCAGCCTTCATTCTGGCTATCGTTTCCTTCATCGTATGCTGGTTCCCTGCAGTTGGCTGGCTTACTTATATTACAGCTACCCTGGCAGTTATTTTCGGCATCATAGGCCTTGTTAAAAAACAGAAAAAAGTTCTGGCCATCATCAGCCTCGTTCTTGCTGGTGCAAGCTGGATTATCTACTATTTCGTGCTTAAAGCTGCCACTGAAGCTATTGCCAACGATTGGGCAAACAGCCTTATGAATATGTAATTGAGAGAAACAATTATATAAAGTGCAATTCCCGATGGGAGTTGCACTTTTTTTTATCAAAGTAACATTCTGTCTTTTAGCATTTTTGCGATACGTTTCGGCTATGTCGTAAAAAAATCGTATCTTTGCACCACGAACCATCTTATAACATTTATGGAAATAGCATTGCTTGGCTACGGCAAAATGGGAAAAGAGATAGCTGCCGTGGCCGAAGAACGCGGACACGAAATCTCCGTAACCATCGACAGCGAGGCCGACTGGATGGAAAAAATCGACGACCTGCGCCACTGCGACGTGGCCATCGACTTCTCCACCCCCGACACCGCCGTGGACAACATCATGAAATGTTTCAACATAGGCATGCCTATCGTTGTGGGCACCACCGGCTGGTACGACCAGCTGGAGAGCGTGGTCCACGACTGCCGCCAGCGCGACAACGCCGCCCTTTTCGTGGCCTCCAACTTCAGCATCGGGGCGAACATTCTCTTCCACCTCAACCGCCGTTTGGCCGAGGTGATGAACAACCATCCCGAATACAACGTGCGTATCGACGAAACTCACCACATCCACAAGCTCGACGCCCCCAGCGGCACTGCCATCACCCTCGCCGAAGGCATCATCGACAACCTCGACGCCAAAGAGGGCTGGGAACTCGACAGCGACAACCCCGAAGAGGTGAACATCGTGGCCCATCGCGAAGGCGAAGTGCCTGGCATACATCAGGTTACCTACGAGAGCGACATCGACCAGCTCTCCATCCGCCACGAGGCCAAATCGCGCAAAGGCTTCGCCCTCGGTGCAGTGGTGGCCGCCGAATTCCTAGAAGGCAAGAAAGGCTACTATACCATGGATGATTTGCTTAACTTGTAGATTTACAAACCGTTATCCGACGTGAAAAACAACAATCCGCTGCGCCGTCGTGGCATTGTGTTGCCGGTGTCGGCCATAGTGATGCTGGCATTGATGTTTGTGGTGTCGCTGGTGGGTATTGTGGGTTTTTCGCCCGCCGAGGCACTGGATTATCTCTGGCAGGGTGTCGGTGGCGGCGATACCAACGTGATATACTGGAACTTGCGTCTACCGCGCATAGTGCTGTGCGTGCTGATAGGTGCTGTGCTCTCCGTGTCGGGAGCCACCTATCAGGCGGTGTTCCGCAACCCCCTCACCGACCCGTATGTGCTGGGTATCTCGTCGGGAGCCTCGCTGGGAGCGGCAGTGGCGATATTGCTCGGACTCGAGAGCTCCTTTTTCGGCGTAGGACTGATGGCCCTCGCCACCGCCCTCATCACTGTGCTTTTGATTTACAAGATAGCCTCCATCGGCAACCGCATGCACACCGCAACGCTCTTGCTCACAGGTGTTTGCTTCACCTTTCTGGCCACGGCCATAGTGTCGTTCCTGATGGTGATAAATCAGGACAAGATGGACAGGATAATTTTCTGGACCATGGGCAGTTTCTCCACCGTGGCGTGGAGCGACGTGCTGATATTGCTCCCCGTGGCCGTGCTGGGCATCGCCGTGGTGCTTTTCCACAGTCGCGACCTCAACCTGCTGCTTGTTGGCAGCGAAACGGCCAAGAGTCTTGGCGTGGAGGTGGAGCGGGTGAAAAAGATACTCCTTTTCTGCACCACGCTGATGGTGGCTTTCGCAGTGTCGGCCTGCGGCGTTATCGGCTTTGTGGGACTTGTGGTGCCGCACTGCATACGTCTTGTGGTAGGCTCCGACAACCGTCTGATAATACCTTATTCCGTCGTCGCCGGCGGCATTTTCCTGCTTTTGTGCGACACTTTGGCGCGGACGGTGCTGATGCCCTCCGAAATCCCCGTGGGAAGCGTTACGGCACTTGTCGGCGCACCGATGTTTATTTACCTGCTTTACAAATCAAAAAAACGTTTCTGATATGCTGAAAGTTAAGAACTTATCCTATGCCTTCGGGCAAAAGCAGGTGCTCAGCGATATCAGTCTCGACATTGCCGAAGGCAGTTTCTATGCCGTGATGGGTGCCAACGGCTGCGGCAAGACCACACTCCTGCGTTGTATGGACAACCTGTTGGAGATACCAGCTGACACAGTGTTCCTTGGCGGGAAGGATATCACAGCCTACACCAGCCGGCAGCGCGCCATGCAGGTGGCTTACGTGGCACAACGTCCCACCTCCGATGTCGATTTCTCGGCTTTCGAGATAGTGCTGATGGGACGCAACCCGTATCAGAAACACCTGCAGAACGAGTCGCAGCACGACTGGGACATTGTGGAGCAGTGCATGCGGATGACCAACACATGGCACCTGCGTTTCTCCACCCTTGCACAGATGAGCGGGGGAGAGGTGCAGCGAGTGATGATAGCCCGTGCGCTGGCACAACAGACGCCCGTGCTTCTTCTCGACGAGCCCCTTGCCAACCTTGACATCTCGCACCAACTCGAAATCTTAGGCATACTTACCAAGATAAACCGTGAGCAGGGCAAAACCATAGTGCTTATCATCCACGACCTTAATATGGCACTGCATTACTGTCCCAAGCTGATTTTGCTTCACGACCGCCATGTGGCCTTTTGCGGCGACACCGCCGACGGACTTACCGAGGAAAATATTGCCCAAGTGTTCGGCATCAACCCCAAAATTGAAACGATAGAGGGGAAGAGATACGTGTTAGTTAAGAATTAAGAATTAAAAAATAAAAGTTAAGAGTTTACAGTTTATAATTTACAATTAATAGTTATTGCGAAGCTTTCGCCGAAGGCGAAACAGATTTACAAGATTTCCATAATTTCGCTCGTCGAAGACGAGCAGGAAAACAAGAAAATCTACAGGATTTACAAGATCTCGTGAGCCGAAGGCGAGCAGGAGAAAAAAAGTAGAAATGATTTATTGACATATTAATCACAAATCACTAAAAATGAAAAAAATACTCGCCTTTTTCGCAGTGATGGCCGCAGTTTCGGCACAGACGGCCTTTTCGCAGGATATAACATTGACTTTCACCGGCGCCCGAACCGACGGTGCTTACGTAGTTCTCGACTCGGTGCAGGTGCAGAACATCACCCGCTCGTGGACCGAGACCGTTGTCTATCCCGACACCGTGCTGTCGTTCCCGCAATCGGGCTCGGGCATTGCCGATGTGCAGGGTGTTGCCGCCAGTCTCTCGGCCTACCCCAACCCCTTCAACGGCGCTGTCAACGTGGCAGTAGCCATGCCGCAAAGCACTAACGCCACAGTGCAGGTCTTCAACCTTGCCGGACAGAAAATTGTTGAGCAAAGCATGGCTCTCCAAGCTGGGGACAACCTGCTCGAGGTGCGTCTGCAACAGCCTCAGGTTCACATTCTTGCAGTAACCACCCCGCAGGGACGCAGCACCATAAAGCTGATAAACAGCCGCCAAGGCTCGGAAAATGCCGTTCTGAGCCGCGGCTCAGGCGTTGTTGCCAACAAAATGCAGTCGGCACAGACTTTCCAATTTGGCGACACGCTGAAAATAGTGGGCTATACCTCGTTTCCCGGCACCACAGCGATAAGCAGGGAGATACAACGTCCAGTGAATGAAAGTGAGACCTTCGTCCTGATGTTCGAGACGGAGAGTTCGGACTATACGCTGTCGGGCGACTTCTCCGTAACGTCTAAAAAACGTGTGCGTTTCTCGTCGGGCAATCTGCAATACACCACCGTCGGCTCTCATGCTGTGGCAGGTGGCGGCACAGCCCCCGGCACTTGGCGTTTTGCTCCCCACCAGTGGGACACTATTTCAATGGGAAACAGAAACATCTCGCCCACCTACACGGGATGGATAGACCTTTTCGGCTGGGGCACAAGCGGTTGGAACAGCGGTAATTATTTCTATCAACCCTACGACACTATGTACAGCGTAATCTCTCCCTATACCCCTCAAATTGGTTTCGGTTACGGTCCTATTGGTTATTACGACCTTACTGGCACTTACGCCAATGCCGACTGGGGTGTTTACAACGCTATCTCCAACGGTGGCAACGAACCAGGAATGTGGCGTACCCTCACTTCGCCCGAATGGGACACCCTTTTGAACTACCGCACTACCACATCGGGCAAACGTTATGCCAAAGCCTATGTCAATGGAGTGGGAGGAATTATTATACTTCCCGATAACTGGAGCACATCCACCTATACTCTCAACAGCACCAACACTCCCAACGCCGCCTACTCAGCCAATAATATAACCGCCACACAGTGGACCACTTTGGAGACAGCAGGCTGCGTTTTCCTGCCCGGAGCACATTTACGTGCCGGTACATTAACGGCTTGGAGCGTATATCCTTCAGGACAGTATTGGTCGGCCTCCACCAAGGACGACTATGGTGCATACGTCTTATCTTTCAGTAACACACTTCTCAACACCACGAGCATTTATTACCGCCATTTTGGTTATTCCGTCCGCCTTGTGCAGGATGTGCATTAATTAGTAATTAGTACTTAGTACTTAGTAATTGGTCATTGGTCGAAGGTCAAAAGACAAAGGTCAAAGGGAAATAATTAGTAACGGCTGATAATCAACAGATTATCAGTCGTTAACTATATACTATTAACTGCAAACTCAAAACTACAAACTACCTTCTCTGTCGTAGTATCTCGTAGAGGAACACTCCTGTGGCCACGGAGACGTTGAGCGACTGCACTTCTCCAACGATAGGCAGTTTGGCGCGGTAGTCGCTGATTTTCAGGTATTCGTTGGAGACGCCCGTCTCTTCGGCACCCATTATCAGCAGGGTGGGTTTGCGGAAATCCACATCGGTGTAAAGGTCGTTGCCTTTCTCGGTGGCGGCGCACACCTGCAGTCCCGACTGTTTGGCGTAGTTTATCACCGTTTTCAGGTTGTCCTCGCGGCACACCGGTATCCGCAGCAGAGCCCCCGACGAGGTTTTGATGGCGTCCTCGTTTATCTGTGCGCTGCCGTGGGCGGGGATGATAATGGCGTCCACGCCTGTACATTCTGCGGTACGTGCTATGGCGCCGAGGTTGCGCACGTCGGTAACGCGGTCGAGCATAAGCAGCATGGGGGTGCGTCCCTGCTCAAAAAGCAGCGGCACTATGTCGTATATACTCTGGTATTCGATGGGCGAGATAAGTGCCACCACGCCCTGATGGTTGGCGTCGCGCACGGTGCGGTTGAGTTTCTCCACTGGCACGAACTGGAAGGTGAGTCCGGCCTCGCGTATCTTCGAGCGCAGCTCGCTAATAAGCGCACCCGAAAGCCCGTTCTGCAAAAGTATTTTGTCTATCTGTTTGCCCGATTCTATGGCCTCCATCACGGGACGTATGCCGTACACGGTCTGTTGTTTACTGCTCTTTGCTTTGTCCATCTTTCATCAATATTTTGCGGTCGGCCATGCGGGCCAGCTCCTCGTTGTGGGTAACTATAATGAATGTCTGGTTGTACTGTTTGCGGAGGTCGAAAAACAGCTGGTGCAGTTCTTTGGCGTTGGCGGAGTCGAGGTTGCCGGAGGGCTCGTCGGCCAATATCACCGAGGGACGGTTTATCAGCGCCCTTGCTACCGCCACACGTTGCTGTTCGCCGCCCGAGAGCTCGGAGGGCTTGTGCTGTGCGCGGTCGGTAAGTTTCAGGAACTCAAGCAGCTGCATGGCATCGGGAGTAGCCTCTTTCAAGCTGCGGCCCTGTATCAGCGCGGGCATGCAGATGTTTTCGAGGGCGGTGAACTCGGGCAGCAGGTGGTGGAACTGGAACACGAACCCGATGTTGCGGTTGCGGAAACGCGCCAGTTCGTTGCCCGAAAGGCGGCTTACGTCGGTGCCGCCGATGGTTACGGTGCCTTTGTCGGCTTTTTCCAGTGTGCCGATGATTTGCAGCAGGGTAGTCTTGCCGGCCCCCGACGCACCCACTATCGACACCACTTCGCCTTCGGCCACACGCAGGTTGATGCCCTTCAGCACCTCCAAAGTGCCGTACGATTTATGTATATTCTCGACCTTAATCATCTTTTAAATTGAAAGTTGAAAATTGAAAGTTGAAAATTGATTTTTTAGTTGAAAGTTATAGATTATCAATTCCGAATTCCTAATTACTCATTACAAACTACCAATTCCCCATTCAGGAAAACCTTTTCCACTTTGTTGCTGCCGTAGGCGTAGGGCATAAACTCGTAGGTGGGTATCGGTTTGGTGATGAAGAAGTTAGCTTTCTTGCCCACGGCTATGCTGCCCAGTTGGTCCACCACGTCCATGGCGTAGGCGCTGTTGATGGTGGTGGCGTTGATAGCCTCTTCGGGGAGCATGCGGTAGTTTACGCAGGCCATGCTCAGTATCAGCTGCATATTACCCGAGGGCGAAGAGCCTGGGTTGCAGTCACTGGCCATTGCCACAGGCAGCCCGGCATCCATCATCTTACGCACGGGGGCGTGCACCATGTTGAGGAAAAAGGCGGCGCCCGGCAGCACGGTAGGCATTGTGGCGGAGCCGCGGAGAGCCTCTATCTCTGCGTCGCCGGTATATTCGAGGTGGTCGCAGCTGAGGGCGTTGTGACGTACAGCGCATTGTATTCCTCCGCTGTAGGCCAGCTCGTTGGCATGTATTTTGGCACGAAGGCCGTATTTGGCTCCGGCTTCGAGCATGCGGTCGGTGTCCTCCACGTTGAAAAAGCCTTGGTCGCAGAACACGTCGATAAAGTCGGCCAGACCTTCGGCGGCGGCCTGCGGTATCATCTCGTTAATCACAAGGTCGACAAAAGCCTCCTGCCGTCCGCGGTATTCCATGGGTATGCCGTGTGCGCCCAGCAGTGTGGATTTTATAGTGAGGGGCGAAGTCTCTTTGATACGACGTATAACGCGCAGCATTTTCATCTCCGCCTCGGTGGTCATGCCGTAGCCGCTTTTTATCTCCACGGCTCCCGTGCCGTAGGCCGTCATCTCGTCGAGACGTTGCATGGCGTCGTCGTAGAGCTGTTGCTCCGAGGCCTCCTGCACACGTTTGGCGCTGTTTAGGATGCCTCCGCCGCGTTTGGCAATCTCCTCGTAGGAGAGGCCGCGAATCTTGTCGCAATACTCTATTTCGCGGCTGCCGGCGTAAACGAGGTGGGTGTGCGAGTCGCAGAACGTGGGGAACACCATGCGTCCGGTGGCGTCGTATTCCTTGTCGTAAGTGCCTTCGGGCAGGTCCTTCATCTCGCCGAAGGATGATATTTTGCCGTCCTCAACTATGAGGTATGCGTTTTTTATGGTGTCGATTCTGGCCATTTCGGCACCTTTCACCATGGTGCGCGGCGTGTGTTCCACCTGCACCAGCTCTTTTATGTTACGTATCAGGGTTTTCATTGGATGAAATTGGTTTTTTGCAAATATGTAATTAACTCAACTTTCGCTATACGCTATACTTGTTTTTTCGGGTGCCACTGTGTGGTAGAAATCGCGCAAATCGCCCCAAATCTCACAAATAGACATTTGTTTGATTTGTTTTAGATTTGAAAGATTTCTCGCCGAAGGCGACCGATAATCAAGTATTTGACGCATATTCGAAAATAATAATAAATATAACGCCATTTGTGGCCGAATATTGTGTGGGGAAGGGGATGCCGACGATTTTTGCCCACAATGTGTAATAAAAAAACGCAACCGATTGAAATTCAGTTGCGTTGTGTTGTCCTACCAGGATTCGAACCTAGACAAGCTGATCCAGAGTCAGATGTGCTACCGTTACACCATAGGACAATGAAAAAACTTCTGTCGTTTCGTTTTTTGGGATTGCAAAAGTACGACTTTTTTCCGTTTCTGCAAAATTTTTCTGCATTTTTTTTGACAAGTGTCTGAATTATAAAAAGTTGAAAAGGCGCTTTTGCCTGCCGTCATGCTTGTTTTCGTTCTCCGCAAGTGGTGTTTGGTGAGTTTTTTTTGTTAGATTGGACGTTTTTTCTTTGAAAAACAGTTTTTTATTTGTACCTTTGCTACACACATAATAAACACGTGAACGATGCAAATAACTAAAACACAGATAGAAATGGCGTTGTCGCACGTCGACGACCCCGATTTGGGACAAAACCTTGTCCACCTTGGAATGATTGAAAACATAGCCATAGACGGCCTTCGTGTGAGTTTCGACTTGGTGCTCACCACCCCTGCCTGTCCTATGCGCGCCAAAATGAGCAACGACTGCGTTGAGGCTATCCACAAATATGTGGACCCCAATATCGAAGTTGTGGTGAACACCACCGCACGTGTGCAGCCCGCCCCCGACAAAAATGCCATGTTCCCCAGTATCAAAAACGTTATTGTGGTGGCCTCCGGCAAAGGCGGCGTGGGCAAGTCCACCGTGGCTGTGAATCTGGCTGTGGCTCTGGCCAACACCGGCGCAAAGGTGGGACTGATGGACGCCGATTTCTACGGACCTTCCATCCCCATCATGTTCGACATCAAGCGTCAGGACATACTTGGCGAGGAGCACGACGGCAAGATGTACATGCTGCCTTTCGAGAAATACAACGTCAAGCTGATGTCCGTCGGCTTTATGGTGGACCCCGACAAGGCCGTGGTGTGGCGCGGACCGATGGTCTCCGGCGCACTGAAACAGCTGCTCACCGAGACGTGGTGGGGCGACATCGACTACCTTGTGGTGGATATGCCTCCGGGAACCGGCGATGTGCAACTGACTATTGCCCAGACACTTCCCGTAACGGGTGCCATCATTGTAAGCACACCGCAGAAAGTGGCTCTGGCCGACGTGGTGCGCGGCGTGGAGATGTTCCAAAATCCCGACATCAACATTCCTGTGCTTGGCTTTGTCGAAAACATGGCCTACTTCACCCCCGCCGAGCTGCCCGACAATAAATACTACATCTTCGGCAAAGAGGGCTGCCGCCGCCTCTCCGAGGAGATGAACATACCTCTGCTTGGCGAGATACCGCTGGTGCAGAGCATTGCCGACAGCGGCGACAGCGGCCGTCCCGTGGCGCTGTTCAGCGAGAACGCCACCCCCGAATCGGAGGCCTTCACAGCCTTCGCCGAAAACGTGGCCAAACAGCTTTCGATACTGAATCATAAAAAGTAAATCATTGTCAAATGATTGAGTTTCTGACAATAAAGAGTGGCGCAAAGTTGTTCCGTTTTGAGCACAATGATATCCTATATATCGAAGCTGCAAAGAACTACAGCGATGTGCATATTGCCGGAAGCAACAAAATAGATACTTTTTCAATTCAGATTGGTGAGATTGCAGATTATATCCGTAGTCAATTGAAACAGACTGCCAGTTCTTTTATTCGAGTGGGTAAAAGTTTGATAATCAATAGAAACTACGTTCAGTGCATAGATGTATCGAACGGGAAGCTGGAACTGTATTGCGGAGTGGGTCGAGCAATCGAATGCGATGTTTTCAAATATTCAAGCAATGATTACGACAAAGATAGGAAGAAATATCGCACAGAGACTTCGCCCGAATACCAGATGCGAAATACAAACATAAAAATAGAACTGTCAGCCTCGCGCGAAGCCTTGATCAAATTACGTGACGAACTTTTGGAGGATTAACGTTATGAAAGACACGGATATAGAAGTTTTGGGCAGCAAGCCGAAACCCGACAACTCCGGCAAACGCCGCACCGCACTGCTGGTGGTAATACTTGTATTGATAGCCGCCATTGTGGTGGTGCTGATTTTACTGCTGCGACAAAACGGGGCTGATGCCGAAATTGTTCAGCAAGATGTTGATAACAAGGAAGAAAGCATTCCCGTGGAGGGCAGCGGCGACATCGCTACAGGCCAGCCCACTGCCGACACTGCCGATTTCCGTTGCATCGACACCATTATAGAAGGCGTGAAAATCCGCATTTTTGAAAGCGGCAACACCGCTGTTAGCCTCGCCATGTACAACGAAATCGACACTAACCCAACCGACGTGGTATTTGCAACACAAGCAGCCAACATACGAGCCGACAACCACAACGTCATCGGAGATTTTGTAATCAATGGCGAAGTTAAAGTCAAAGGGTGTCCGAACGACATGTATCGTGGCTTTTGCGCATTGCTTGCCGACAAATTGATTATTGGCAAAGCCGAAAAAACAACATTTCTCGACTCTGCAATAATCAAAAATGGCTCCTTCTACCGTCATTGCGCTTATGTTACCGGTGGTGCTCCCGAGCAATTCGACGACCCAAAAGAGGCTATCCGTAGAGCCTTGTGCTTGAAAGGTGGCAAGGTGCTTGTGGTAGAAAGTGTGGACATAGTTACTTTGAGTAATTTTGCACAAATTTTGCATAGACTCAATGTTGATAATGCCGTAGGTCTGATGGGCGGCAAAAACCTCGACGAATGGTACCGCACCGATAGCAGCAGAACAGTCCTCTACCAGAATCCCTATGAACCAAACCTTAATCGCAACTACCTGATTTTCCGCAAGAAATAGCATAGCTTTCGGTGGTCGCTTATCTAAAATGGCCTTTTTTTTCAAAAAAAAGTGTATATTTGCAGATACAAAAACATCTATTAATCGATATAAAAAACACATAACAACGTATTACCTTTACGGAAATTGAAAAATTAGAACTTGCTACAAATCATTATTTTGAAACATTAAAAACATCTACTAATATGAAAAAAATCGTTTTGGCAATTATGATTGCTGTTTTCGGTGGGGCTGTGGCTCAGAATTCCATTTATGATATCAAGGCTGTGAACGCCGACGGACAGACAGTTTCGCTGTCGCAGTACCGTGGCAAGGTGCTTCTGATAGTGAACACCGCCACAGAATGTGGTTTCACGCCTCAGTATGGCGAGTTGGAAGCCATTTACGAGGGTTTTGGCGGCATGGGTTTCGAAATACTCGATTTTCCCTGCAACCAGTTCGGCGGTCAGGCACCGGGAACCATCACCGAAATACGCAATTTCTGCACCCGTTACAATGTCAGCTTCGCGCAGTTCGACAAAGTTGACGTAAACGGCGCCAATGCCCATCCTTTGTTCACTTTTCTGAAAAAGAAACAAACTTTCAAGGGCTTCGACAAGGACAACCCCATGACTCCCCAAATGGATAAGATGTTGCAGAAACTGCATCCCGACTATAAAAAGACCTCCGACATCAAATGGAATTTCACTAAGTTCCTTGTCGACCAGGACGGCAAAGTGGTGGCACGTTTCGAGCCTACTGCCGAAATCGATAAGATTGCCATGGCAATTGAAGCGCTGTTGAAAAAATAGGCGTCGGACGGCACTTAAACCTCGTCGGAGTGGGTGATTAGCAACACTATGCGGTTTTGTGCCAGATTATCCAGCTTGTCGAAAAAACTGCGAGTGGATTGTGCGTCCATAAAGCTGGTGGGCTCGTCGAGCACTAATATGGGTGCTTTGGAGTAGAGCGCACGTGCCAGAGCCACACGTTGCCATTGTCCCATGCTCAAATCCTCGCTGTTAGCGAAATATTTGCCCAGACGTGTGTCGTAGCCCGACGGCAAGTGTTGCACAAAACTGTCGGCGGTGCTGGTTTCCAACGCCAGCCTGATACGTTCGTCGTCGGAAGTGTCAATCTCGCCAAGTTTGATATTCTCTTTAACAGTGAAATTGTAGCGTATAAAGTCCTGAAAGATAACGCTTATGTTTTTGCGCAACTCGAAAAGGTCGAACTCGCGTATGTCGGTGCCGTCGATGTAGATGCCGCCTTCGTTACAGTCGTAGAGGCGGTATAGCAGCTTGATAAGTGTTGTCTTGCCGAAACCGTTCTCGCCGCGTATCTGCGTTACCGAATTGGGTTTCACCGTAAGGCTGAAATTCTCCACAACGTTTTTGGAACTGTCGGGATATGCGAAAGTTACGTTGCGGAACTCGATGCCTTGCAGTATCCTTGCAGGGAAAGGTTTGGGGTTGGACGGGGTAACGATGTTGGGTTTTAGTTTCAGGAATTCGAACAAATTGCGGATAAATAGTTTGTTGTCGTAAAGACTTGTTGTTCCGCTTATCAGATTCTCGAGATACGACTGTCCGCGACGGAAGGCCTCGAAAAGCATCACGAAACTGCCGATGGTGATGGCTCCGCCCACGGTGCCGCGTATCAGCATAAACACAATGAAAAATAGTGCCGCTGTTTCGAACACTATGGCCAAGATATCAAGTACCGAAAGACGCATGTTAATCCTAATTACCTGGCGTCGAATGACTTTGCGCAGGCGGTTGAACCTGTTTCGGAAATATCCTGCCAAGCCGAAAGTGCGTATCTCTTTGGCGGAGACGCGGTTTGTAAGCAGTGCCGACAGGTAGTTGGCCGTGCGGAACAGCTGGGTGTGGTTTTTGTTCCAGTAGTACAGTTTGCGTGATTTGTACAGCTTGACGATGAAGTCGGGCAGACAGGCGAAAATCATCACAAAAATGACCAGCCAGGAGAACGAGGCAAGAATCACCACCGTTCCCGCAAGGGATATGAGGCTCCCGACGATGGAGGTGAAACTGCCAAGAATCTGCATCGGGCGGTACGATGCTTCCTGCTGAGCGCGGTGGAAAGTGTCGTGGTATTCGGAGTTGTCGTAGTAGGCAAGGTCGAGTTCTGTGCTTTTCTTGTGCAGGCTGTTGCTGATGTAGTCGCTGAGTTTTTGTGTAAGGAAGGTGGTTGCCAACTTGCCGGCGAGGGTCATCAGGCGGTTGAGCAGAAAAATGCCGCAGAAAAACAGTACGTAAACCAGAGCCTCGGATGTGTGGAAATGGCCGCTGGTTATGGAAAGGGTAACAAAATCAATGAGCAGCTTAAGGATGTACAGGCTTACCAACGGCAATATGCTCTGTATCACGGTGATGAGTATCTTGGCTATGAACAGTTTCCTGTCGCAGCGATACATCATCAGCAGCGAATTGCAGATGTTGCCCAAGTCGGCTTTCCAGTTGTTTTTCCTGCTGTTTTTCAATATTTTGCGTTTTATTGTGTTATTTGCTTACTTTCTGCCATTCGTCGTCCATGCCGAGCAGCGGTATGCCTTTGTAGTAGCGGACTTTGAGGGTGTTTGCCGAGCTGAATCCCTTTATTTTGATTTTGAACCACTTGCCCTCGTTGGGGTTGTACAGGTCGCCGTCTTTCCATTCGTTGTCGTCGGCGTCGTAGCGCAGGTTTTTCATCACCAGCAGGTTTTGTGCTGTGCGGTCGCGCAGGGCAGGGTCGGGGTTTTTGGTGTCGCGGCGGGGCGAGCCGTCGGGGTTGTTGGGATTTTTCACCCACACCACCTTGCCGCAGTAGGTGCCGCTGTTGGTGCGGTAAATCTGTATCTTGCTTTCGTCGCCGGTGTCGGGGGTCTTCATAAGGAAGATGCCCAGAATGGCGTCGCCTTTGTTCTGTGCCTTGGCGGAAAACGTGCCGCACATCGCCGCCAGACATATCAGCAAAACTGCTATCTTTTTCATCACTGAACTGGTATTGTCGAGGTTAGAAGTTTTTCTGAAGTTCGTTTTTGAGAAACTCCAATGCTGCGTCGAGAGGATTTTGTTTGGCCGAGTTTTCGAAGATGGCCCCTGCAAGACTCATCGGGTCGGAGCCTTCGGGCAGACGCACGGCGGCGGAGTTGATGAGGTTTATCATCTCCTCCTTGGCCTCTTTGATGCGGCTCCACGCCTCGGTGGAGACGTACACCTGCTGCGAGAGGTTGTGTTCAAACTCGTCGCGTACGTTTTTTGTCATCACGCCTTGGAGCAGTTTCAAATCCATGCCCGGCTGGTAGCAACGCAGTATCAGGCTGTTTGGCGAGATGCGTTCCAAAAACAGGGCCAGACGCTCGTAGGCCTGCAGACGGATGGGGTTCACCACCTTGAGGATTTCCGACTCTTGTATTTTTTTCAGTTCCAAAAGAGTTTTCTTCTGTTCGTTTTCCACAAACTTGTTGATAATCAGATAGGCCACAGCCCCGACTATAGCCGCGGAAAGTACCGATGAAACGATTATTGCTATTACTGTTCCCATATTTGTTTTTATTTTAAATTTAGAATTATAAATTATTAATTGTCAATTGTTTATCAATCTAATTTGAGCACTGCAAGGAAAGCGCTTTGTGGCACTTCCACGTTGCCCACCTGACGCATACGTTTTTTGCCTTCTTTCTGCTTTTCGAGCAGTTTGCGCTTACGCGTGATGTCGCCGCCGTAACATTTGGCGGTTACGTCCTTGCGTACGGCTTTCACCGTTTCGCGGGCTATTATCTTGCTGCCGATGGCGGCCTGAATGGCCACGTCGAACTGCTGGCGAGGGATGAGGTCCTTGAGTTTTTCGCACATGCGTCGTCCCAGCGGATAGGCGTTGTCCACGTGGGTGAGGGCCGAAAGGGCGTCCACGGGGTCGCCGTTGAGCAGTATCTCCAGCTTGACGAGTTTTGAGGGCTGGTAGCCGCACTGGTAGTAGTCGAACGAGGCGTAGCCCTTGCTGATGCTTTTCAGTTTGTCGTAGAAATCGAACACCACTTCGCCCAAAGGCAGCTCGAAAGTGATTTCGATGCGGTCGGTGGTTAGATATACTTGGTTTTTCAGTATGCCGCGCTTGTCGATGCACAGTTTGATGATAGGCCCTATGTAGTCGGCTTTGGTGATTATCTGTGCTTTGATGTAAGGTTCTTCCACAAAGTCGATGTAGTTGGGTTCGGGCAGGCCCGACGGGTTGTACACATCTATAACGTCGCCGTTTGTGAGGTGCGCTTTGTATTGCACGTTGGGCACGGTGGTTATCACGTCCATATTGAACTCACGCTCAAGGCGTTCCTGAACTATCTCCATGTGCAGCAGTCCGAGGAAACCGCAGCGGAAACCGAAACCCAGTGCCAGCGACGATTCCGGTTCGAAGGTGAGCGAGGCGTCGTTGAGCTGCAGCTTTTCTATGCTGGCGCGCAGCTCCTCGTAGTCGTCGCTATCGACGGGATACACGCCTGCGAACACCATCGGTTTCACCGCTTCGAAACCCTCGATGGCTTTGTCGCAGGGGCGTTCCACATGGGTTATGGTGTCGCCCACCTGTACCTCTTTTGAGGTCTTGATGCCCGAGATGATATATCCCACATCTCCGGCCGAGAGCTGTTTGCGTGGCTCCATCTTCAGTTTCAGCACACCAATTTCGTCGGCGTGGTATTCCTTTTGGGTGTTGACGAATTTCACAAAGTCGTTGGTGCGTATGGTTCCGTTCATAATGCGGAAATAAGACACAATGCCGCGGAAGGAGTTGAACACCGAGTCGAAGATGAGGGCTTGCAGCGGAGCGTCGGGGTCGCCTTGTGGTGCGGGTATGCGGTCCACAATGGCGTCGAGCAGGGCTTCCACGCCATAGCCTGTTTTTGCACTTACGGGCAGAATGTCGTCGTGGCTGCAGCCGATGAGTTCCACAATCTGGTCGGAGACCTCTTCAACCATAGCGTTGTCAAGGTCTATCTTGTTGAGCACGGGTACTATCTCGAGGTCGTTGTCGAGGGCTAGGTAGAGGTTGGAGATGGTTTGTGCCTGAATGCCTTGCGTTGCATCCACTACAAGCAGAGCCCCTTCGCAGGCGGCGATGGAGCGCGAAACCTCGTAGGAGAAGTCCACGTGGCCAGGGGTGTCGATAAGGTTGAGGAGGTATTTCTGCCCGTCGCGGTTGTATTCCATCTGTATGGCGTGGCTTTTGATGGTGATGCCGCGTTCTTTTTCAAGGTCCATATCGTCCAGCACCTGATCCTCCATATCGCGCTGCGACACCGTTTTGGTGAACTCGAGCAGGCGGTCGGCGAGGGTGCTTTTGCCGTGGTCGATGTGGGCTATTATGCAGAAATTGCGTATGTTGTTCATATTCAGTCTTTAGTCTGTAGTTTGAAGTTTTGAGTTTGCAGTTCTGTTATCAATTTCAACTTTCAATTATCAACTTTCAATTTAAAAATCGTATTCGTATTCGTCTTTTTCAGCTTCCTGTTGGTATTTGCTGCAGTCCAGCTCCACATCGATGTTGGCGGGTCGGTCGAAATTGCCTTTGTAGAAGTTTATCTTTGGGTCGTCGTAAACCTTTTTCATATAAAGTCCCCACACTGGCAGTGCGGCAGCGGCTCCTTGTCCGTAGGTCATGTTGTTGAAGTGTATGGATCGCATTTCGCCGCCAATCCACACACCGGTAACGAGTTTCGGTGTCATGCCGATAAACCAAGCGTCGGAGTTGTTCTGTGTGGTTCCTGTTTTTCCGGCCACGGGGTAGCTGATGTTGTATTTGTATCTCAGACGTCCGCCGGTGCCGTAGTCCACCACACCTTTCATCAGTTCCACGGTGAGGTAGGCGGTTTGTGGGTCGAGGGCTTCGTTACGTTCGGCAGTGAAGGTGGCCAGCACCATGCCTTTGTTGTCCTCGATACGAGTGATGAAGATGGGTTCCACATGTTCGCCGTGGTTCACGAAAGTGGCCATGGCGCCCACCATTTCGGCGACGGTGAGGTCGGGGGTGCCGAGACAGATGGCGGGAACGGCGGGGACGTCGCTCTTGATGCCCATCTTATGCACCAGCTCAACCACCTGGTCGGGATTGGTGTGGTATTTCATCAGGTATGCCGAAACATAGTTTACCGAGTTGGCCGGAGCCCATTTCAGGGTTACCATCTCGTCCTTGCGGGCGTCGGTGGAGTTGTGGGGACACCATAGCGACCCGTCGACGTTCTCAAAACAGACTTCGGAGTTGGGCACCTGCGTGCAAGGGGTAAGGCCGTTCATCATGGCGCAGGCGTACACATAGGGTTTGAAAGTGGAGCCCACCTGACGCTGGCTTTGCGTTACGTTGTCGAATTTGAAATAACGGTAGTTGATGCCGCCTACGTAGGCTTTCACGTAGCCGGTGCTCGGCTCAACCGACATAAGTCCTGCGTTGAGGAACTTCTTGTAATAGAGCAACGAGTCCCAGGGGCTCATAACAGTATCCTTGGCGCCTTTCCAAGTGAAGATGCGCATCCTCACCTTCTGGTCGAAGGCTTTGCGGATCTCTTTTTCCGACATACCCTCGTCGCGCATGTTGCGGTAGCGGTCGCTGTTGCGCATGGCGCTGGTGAGGTAGGCGTTTATCTGGTCCTGCGACACTTTTACGAAAGGTGAGTTGTTCTTGCGACGTTTCAGCTCCCTCTCGAAAGCGGGCTGTATCTCGTTGCCCATGTGTTCGGCCACGGCTTCTTCGGCATAGCGTTGCATACGCGAGTCAATGGTGGTGTAGATGCGGAGGCCGTCCTTGTGCACGTCGTAGTATTCGCCGTCGGGTTTTTTGTGTGTTTTGCACCATTCTTTCATATAAGCGCGTATGAACTCGCGGAAATAGGTGGCGTTGCCTTCGTTGTGGGTCTGCGGCGAGTATCGGCTCATATTGATGGGAATTGCCGATATGCTGTCGAACTGTTCTTGTGTGAGGTAGTCGTATTTGAGCATCTGCGAGAGCACGGTGTTGCGTCGTGCGAGTGCATTTTCGGGGTTGCGCACAGGGTTGTAGGTGGATGGCGCTTTGAGAAGTCCCACAAGCACAGCGGCTTCCTCCACGGTGAGTTCGCTGGGGGCTTTGTCGAAGAAAGTCTTGGAGGCGGTTTTAATTCCGAAGGCGTTGCTGCCGAAATCCACGGTGTTGAGGTACATGGTGAGTATCTCGCTTTTTGAGTAGTTGTGTTCCAGCTTGGCGGCCACTATCCATTCTTTGAATTTGGAATAAACGATGCCGAGTTTTGATTTTTTCTCGCGCGGGAAGAGGTTTTTCGCCAGTTGTTGTGTTATGGTGCTTCCGCCGCCGGAGCTGCTGCTGCGGCCTATTATCGTTTTTGTGAAAACACGTCCCAAACTGCGTATGTCGATGCCCGAGTGGTCGTAGAAACGGACGTCCTCGGTTGCTATCAGTGCGTTGATGACGTTTGGCGAAATTTCGTCGTACGACACGTTGGAGCGGTTTTCCACGCCGATGAAACCGAGTATCTCGCCGTCGGCCGATATCACTTCGCTGGCGAGGTTGCTGTGCGGGTTCTCCAGTTCCTCGAAAGAGGGCATAAAGCCCAGACAGCCCATCGAAAGGGCGAAGAAGAACAGGAATATGAAGACCCAGAATCCGGCGAAAGCCCACCATAGTTTGGAGTAGCGCAGCGTTTTTTTCTGGGGTTTCTTTTTTGTTTCTTTATTTTGTGCCATAGTGTTTTGTCTTTTATTTGGTTACGTATTCGATTACAATGCCCACGTCTTTGATTCCCACCAAGTTGGTGTCGCGGGTGGCTTGTGTTATCGAGAAAGTGTATCTGCCCTTGCGGGGGAAGATCACGTTTTTGCGCAGAAAATATCTGTTGTCGATGTAGCGGCCTGAGCTTTTGCCGTACCATTGCCCTTCGGGGTCGGCGAGGGGGCACTCCATGGTGTCCATGGCTATGCCGCCGTCGGGGAAGGTGGTTTTGATGAAAAGGAAAGTTTTTGAGTACGGGTAGTCGTTGGTGTTGCGCAGGTCAACAAAAAAGTTGAACAGTCGCAGCGAGTCGTCTACGTCTACGTTGAAGTACTTGGTGTCGTACATATTCCACCCGTCTTCGTCCACGTCGATGTGTTCGGAGTAGTAAACACCGTTGTTGCAGGCTGTTAGCAGGCAAAAAACGGCGGCTATGGCTGTAAGTGTTGCTCTTGTCATTGTTTTTGTTGGTTGTTGTTTGGCTTGTTATTGTGGTTTTTGTTGTTGCGGTTGTTTTGGTTTTTGTTCTGGTTTCTGTTGCGGTTGTTTTGTCCGCCGTGGTTTTGGTTGCGGTTGTTGTCGCGTCGGTTGTTGCGGTCGCGGTTGTCGCCCTGCTGTTTTTCCTGTTTTTTGTCGCCGCTTTGTAGCGAGATGTCGTGGCTGTTGTCGGCGAGCATTTTCAGTTCGCGTTCGTATTCTGCCGAGTTCTGGTCTTCGATGATGGCGGTGCCCGAGGCGAGTATCACCTGATAGTCCTCTAGGTTTTCGGGGTATTCCTGCCGGCGGTTCATCTCTATCAGTTCTTTTACGGATTTGGCCGGTATGGCGATGAGGTCGTTCTCGCCTTCGTAGGCGTACCACATCACGCCGCGCAGCACGTCGGTTTTTTTGTACATTCCCAAGCCTTTCTTGGTGCGTATGGGGGTGTTGGCCGGCGGGAAGTCTTTCTGGGCGTCGACGTAAACTTTGTATTCGAAGTTGAGGCAGCATTTCAGTTTGCCGCATTGTCCGGCCAGTTTCTGCGGGTTGGGCACTATCTGCTGTGCTTTGGCCACGCCTGTGGTTACCGACTGGAAGTTGGTGAGCCATGTGCAGCAGCAGAGCTCGCGGCCGCAGGTGCCTATGCCGCCCACTTTGCTGGCTTCCTGCCTGACGCCTATCTGACGCATCTCCACGCGTACGTTGAACTCTTCGGCAAGTACTTTGATAAGGTTGCGGAAATCCACGCGTTCGTCGGCGGTGTAGTAGAATATGGCTTTGGTGTGGTCGCCTTGCATCTCCACGTCGTTGATTTTCATCACGAGGTTTTGTTCGCGGCTTATCTCGCGTGTGCGTATCAGTGTCTGTCTTTCGTCGCGGATGGTTTCGGCCCATTTGTCGATGTCGCTTTTCTTGGCGCGGCGGAACAGCCGTTTGATGGTTTCGGAGGTGGGGTCGATTTTTTGTTTTTTCATACGTATGCGGCACAGCTCGCCTGTGAGGCTCACGATGCCTACGTCGTGGCCGGGCATGCCTTCCACAGCCACCACGTCGCCTTCGACCACCTCAAGACCGTCGGGAAGGCGGAAAAACTCTTTGCGGTTGTTTTTGAAGCGCACTTCCACCACGTCGAAGTTATTTTCGTTGAAGGGTTTGCGTATGTTTTTCATCCAGTTGTTGCTGTTCAGCTTGCTGCAGCTGTTCAGTTCCTGTTCGGGGATGGATTTGTATGAGTTGGGGCAGTTGTGGCAACCGCGGGTAAGGAAAATCGACTCTTCGTAAGGTACTTTGTAGATGGTGGGGTCGGGCTCCAGATAGGCGTCCACGGGACTGTCTTCTTCGCCGAGCGGGCTCTCTTCCTCATCGTCCTGTTCTTTGATGGGTTTGTGGTTGCGGCGTTCGGCAATAACGGCTTCTATCTCCTGTTGCGAGATGTTGTCGTCGTCGCTGTGCTGGTCATCGTCGAAAGAGGTTTCGGCGGCGGTGTCGAGTGGCTGGCCGAGGTTTTCCAGAGAGTCTTGCGGGAAGTCTTGGCTGGTGTTGTTTAAAATATCGTTATTATCTTCTTGCATTTTTTAATTATCTGTTTTTTAATGATTTACTAATGGCAAACGACAAGGCCATGAAGGTTATTTTGGCGTATGCGTTGCGGCTTATGTTGTATAAACTTTCGTTTATGTCTTTTTCGATTTTTTCTATGTTGTTGACAGTTATCATTTTAGGGAACGAAGCGGAGAATTTTTCGTCGCCGAAGGATAGCAGGTAAGGCGAGTCGGCGCCGGCGAGGTTTTTCAGCATGCAGGCGCGCATCACGTCGAGTACGTAGCGCAGGAATTGTTTCTCCTGTTCTTGCCCCAGACTGCTTATTTCATCCACTGTTTTGGAAAGCGGCGCTATTTCGAGTTTGAATAGTTTTCGCATCCATTCGACAAAGAGTCTGGCAAAGAGTTTTCGTTGCTGCGACTGGTTGATGTATTCGTTGGCGGTGATGTAGTTGCCCTCGGCGGCAAGGGCTATTTTCTGCACCTCGTCTATCGGCATGTCGGGATGTTTTTTTGCAAGATGTTCGGCAAGGCTTGTGTTGTCGATGCCGTGTATGTTGATGGGCTGGGTGCGCGAAATGATGGTGCTTAGCAGGCGTTCGCGTTCTTCTGCCACAAGCAGTATCAGGGTGTTTCCCGATGGTTCTTCGATGGTTTTGAGCAGTTTGTTGGCGGTTTCGCCGTTCATTTTTTCGGGCAGCCACACTATGGCTGTTTTGTATTTCGATTCGTAGGTCTGTAGGCTCAGCTGCCGTATCAGTTCACGTCCGTCGCGTACGTTGATGAGGCCTTGTTTCGACTCTATGCCAAGGCGGTGGAACCATCCGTCGAAGGAGCAGTATCCTTTGTTGGCAGTAACGTATTCGCGGAACTCGTTTTGGAAATCCTCCGACGAGGGGTTCTTTTCCACTTTTTTTGTTGTGGCGTTGGGGAAGATTATATGCAGGTCGCTGTGCATCAGTGCGTTGATTTTTTTGCAGCTGGGGCATTCTCCGCACGAGTCGGCGGCGAGCTGTTGGTCGGGGTTGTCGATGGTGTAGTGCTGGCGGTTCTGGCAGTTGAGGTATTGGATATATGCCAAAGCCAACGACAGAGTGCCGTAGCCCATATTCCCTACAAAGAGTTGGGCGTGGCTCACTTTGCCGTCGTCGATAATCCGTGTAAGCTGGTTTATCAGTTGCCTTTGTCCTATTATTTCCTTGAATTGCATAGGTGTAAAATAACTACAAAGATACGAAAAAATTTCGACATTCGGGCCTTTTTTTTGTCAAAATATTTCAAAGTGTTGATTTGTAGAGATTTATAATGCTATTTTCTGGTTCCCAGAGTTGTTGAAAAATTATTTATCAACATTTGAGAAACGAAATGAAAAACTCTTTATTTTTGCAGATACGGAACGTTTCTCCAAAAAAACTTTAAAAAAAACACTACGAACAACTTAACTATTTTTCAAGTATGGATCAAGAACAGAAAAAAACTGTAAGAAAGTCACAACGAATGGGTTACGATCAGGCATTTGCCATCAACGGCAAGACGCCGCCGCAGGCCATTGATATCGAGGAGGCTGTGCTCGGTGCCCTTATGCTCGACCAAAACGCCATAGTGAACGTTATCGAGATGCTTCACGCTGAATTCTTTTACAAACCGGAGCACCAATATATTTTCCGCGCCATACACAATTTGGTGGAGAAAGCCCGTCCCGTGGACCTGCTCACCGTTGTCGAGGAGCTGCGCAGAGAGGGCAACCTCGAAAACGCAGGCGGCTCATATTTCGTGGCGCAGATTACCAACCACGTTACCTCGTCGGCGCATGTGGAGCACCACGCCCGAATATTATCCGAAAAGTTTATCCAACGCGAGTTGATACGCATATCTACCGAGACTATCAGGGACTCTTACGATGAGACCACCGACGTGGTGGACCTGCTCGATAAAACGGAGCAGAAACTGATGGATATAAATGACAATAATTTCCGCAGCGACTACCAGAATATCAGCGACATAGTGTCGACTGCCATAGAAGAGGTCAAAAAGGCGGGGGAGAAAGAAGGCGGCATTACCGGCATACCTTCGGGTTTCGACGAACTCGACAGTATGACTGCCGGTTTTCACCCGGGCACACTTGTCATCATAGCCGCGCGTCCGGCCATGGGTAAAACGGCTTTCGCCCTCACTATGATGCGCAATATGGCTATCGATTTCAAACGGCCGGTGGCTTTCTTCTCGTTGGAGATGCCTGCAACAGAAATTGCCATGCGACTTATTTCCTCGCAATGCGAAATCGACGCTTCGAAACTGAAGAGAGGCACATTGGAGCCGTGGGAGATGGAGCAGATGGCGGCACAGTCGCAGCAACTGCAAACCGCCCCAATTTTTATCGACGATTCGTCGCAGCTGTCCATTTTCGAACTGCGTGCCAAATGTCGCCGCCTCAAACAGAGGTTCGATATACAAGCAGTATTTATTGATTATCTGCAACTTATGAAAGGCGAGACCGACAGCCGCAATGGCAACCGCGAGCAGGAGATTAGCAACATCTCGCGCCAGCTTAAGGCTCTTTCGAAAGAACTTGGAATTCCGGTGTTCGCTCTTGCGCAGCTCAGCCGTGCTGTGGAGACGCGTGGCGGCAACAAGGAGCCTCAGCTCTCCGACCTCCGCGAGTCGGGCGCCATAGAGCAGGACGCCGATATGGTGATGTTTCTCTATCGTCCTGAGTATTACGGATATACTGAAGATGAGGAAGGGCAACCCACTTACGGACTTGCCAAGGTGATTTTGGCAAAACACCGTGCCGGTGGAACGGGTAGGATAAATATGCGCTTCAGAGCCAACTTTGCTCGTTTCGAGAATCTTGGAGCGACAATTAGCAGTGACACTATTATTCCGGTTAACGAGGGGTTCGACCAGAGCGGCGACTATTACGTGGATTCGAAGGCTACGAGCGACAACGGTTTCGACGACTCGGATTTTTCGCAGGCACAGCCAAGTTCCGACGATGACTTCTGATGGGCGGCGTCAGCTGTTTCTTTTAAGGTAAAAGACGTTTTCCTGCACGGTTTTAAGCAGGCAGTCGGCAAACTTGTGGCCGTCGTTGTCCAAAAATTTCACACTGATGGGCAGATAATACATGGGCAGGTGCGCAATGCATTGATAATTAGGATTGTCGGCAATGCGCACCGCGTCTTTTTCTGTGGTTACTATGGCTTTTGCCTCGTCGGGGAGCTGGGCGAAAGTGTTGGCGATAAGCTCGAAATCCTGGTTGGAAAAGACGTGGTGGTCGGCAAAAGGCAGGTGCCGCACGGTGGCGGTGGCTGACAGCTTGTCGGCCAAGGGTTGTGGGTTTGCAATGCCAGTTACAAGCAGGATGTCCTTTAAATCGGCGAGTTCCACATCGGGAAGCCCGTCGTTAAAAGCCACTGGTTTTTGATATTCGATGGATGTGAAAAACACCTGCTGGTGTGGCTTGGCGTTTAGTTTGGCATTGAATGCGAATTTCTCGATGGGGTTGATTCCTTCGGGGGTCTTGGTGACGACGATGATGTTGGCCCTACGGTAGCCGTTTCGAGGCTCGCGCAGATCGCCGAAAGGCAGCACAAAATCGTCGAAAAACGGTTTGCCGTACTCGGTGAGCAGTATGTTCACGGTGGGTTTTACGTAGCGGTGTTGGTAAGCGTCGTCGAGTACGACAATTTGTGGCGGTTCGGGCAGCGACAGCAACTTTTCTATGCCTTTGTTGCGGTTTTCGCACACAGCTATGCGGGCTTCGGGATTGCGTTTGTGAAGCATGAAAGGCTCGTCGCCGATGGTGGAGGTGGTGGCGTTTTCGTCGGCTTGCAGAAAACCTTTGGTCTTGCGTCCGTAGCCACGGCTCAGGTTGGCCACACGGTAGTCGGGTTGGAGCATTTTAAGCAGATAATCCACAAAAGGTGTCTTGCCCGCGCCCCCCATACACAAATTGCCCACGCTTATGGTGGTTACGCCGTGTCTGCGCTCCTTTAAGATGCCTGTAGAGAAAAGAAAATTGCGGAACGCCACCCCGGCGGCGTACCAAATAGTGAGCGGAAAAAGTATCCAAGCGAGTATCTTTCTGAAATTTAGATTGTTGTCCATGGTGCCATGATGATAAACCTTGATGCAAAGGTACTTGTAGCCGAGGATAAAAACGTCGTCGCCCGTCAAAAAATATAAACGGCATGGTGTTGAATAGATGTCAGTTTGCAGTTTATAGTTAATCGCCTTTGCGCCTTTACGCCGTTTCAGTTCACTGTTCACAGATCACAGTTCACTATTTGTTCTCCGCTCCCTTCGGTTGCTATCAAAACATTCACTGAATGTTTCTTCATTAAAAAAAAAATCGTATCTTTGCATTTTGTTATGGGAAAAATTCTCGACATAGAAAATCTTAGTGTGAGTTTCACCACCGACGGTGTAGAACGTACTGTGGTCAAGGATGTTTCGTATTCGCTTTATCGCGGTAAGACGCTCGGCATAGTGGGAGAGTCGGGTTCGGGGAAATCGGTTAGTTCCATGGCCATTTTGCAGTTGCTGCCGCAGAAAAACTGCCGAATAACCGACGGACATATAAACTTTTACATCTCCGAAAAGGAGTCTGTGGACTTGCTTTCGCTCGACCTTGGCCAGATGGAGATGTATCGCGGCAAGCATATTGCCATGATTTTTCAGGAGCCTATGACCTCGCTCAACCCCGTGCACAAATGCGGCGCACAGGTGATGGAGATGATACGGCTGCACGAGAAAGTGTCGGAGAAGGAGGCCAGCCAACGCACGTTGCAGCTGTTCAACGAAGTGCAGTTGCCGCGTCCCGAAAAAATTTTCGACAGCTATCCACACCAGATTTCGGGCGGACAGAAACAGCGCGTGATGATAGCCATGGCTTTGGCCTGCCACCCCGAAGTGCTTATCGCCGACGAGCCAACCACGGCCCTCGACGTAACGGTGCAGAAAGGCATTCTGGAGCTGCTGCGAAAACTGCAACGGCAATACGAGATGGGCATCATTTTCATAACCCACGACCTGGGAGTGGTGGCGCAGATTGCCGACCACATTGCCGTAATGTACAAAGGTCAGATTGTGGAACAGGGCAGCAAGGAAGAGGTGCTATACCATCCGCAACATCCTTATACGCAGGGACTTCTGTCGTGCAAACCCCCGATGGACGCACGCCCCAAACACCTCAACGTGGTGTCGGACTACCTGGCAGGCGATGTGCCTGCGCCGGAATACGAGACCTACGAGGAACGTACTCAGCGACTTACCGAGATTTATTACAACAAACAGCCGTTGCTTTCGGTGAAGGACCTTTCGGTGACCTTCCCTCTGGAGAAATCGTGGACCGGACGGGTGAAGAAATCCCTCAACGCCGTTGACGGGGTTAGTTTCGAGGTGTACCGCGGCGAGACGCTCGGACTTGTGGGCGAGTCGGGATGCGGAAAGACAACCCTCGGCCGCGCTTTGCTAAGACTGATAGACAGCAGCTCCGGCAATGTTGTTTACAACGGTTTGGAACTGAGCAAGTTGTCGGCTGCTGAAATGCGCAAGTTGCGTAGCGAGATACAGATAATTTTCCAAGACCCCTATTCGTCGCTCAATCCGCGAATTACGGCAGGCGGGGCCATCATGGAGGTGCTGAAAACGCACGGCATCTGCAAAAACAACGCCGAGCGGCGAGCCAAAACGCTGGAACTGATGCGCAACGTGGGGCTGGAAGAGGCTCATTTCGACCGCTATCCGCACGAATTTTCGGGCGGCCAGCGGCAGCGTATCTGCATAGCTCGCACCCTTGCCCTCAATCCCAAGCTTATCATTTGCGACGAGTCGGTGTCGGCTCTCGATGTGTCGGTACAGGCTCAGGTGCTCAACCTGCTCAACGACCTCAAACGCCGTTACAATTTTACATATATATTCATCTCGCACGACCTCTCGGTGGTGCGGTTTCTCTCCGACCGACTGCTGATTATGCAAAAAGGACGCATAGTGGAATCCGGCGACGCCGACGAGATTTACGAGAACCCTCAACAGGAATACACCAAACAACTTATCAACTCAATCCCCAAAATGGAAAAACCGCAAGCTTTATGATAAAACGTCTATTTATAGCACTTTGTGCCACAGCGACAATCCTTTTGTCGTCGGCCGAGGCTCAGACTCCCGAAGCCAACAAGGACAAATACGAGATGTTCCGTACGCGTTTGAAATACGAGATGATGTACTATTCCGGCGACGCCACGGTGAAAGGCTCGCACCTGCCTATGGAACGCCGCTACGTTAGCGGAGGCAAGCTTGTGGGCTATTGGGCCGATGCCACTTGGTGGCAGGGGCATTATGTGGCAGTGCTGGCCACCGAGTATTACCTGAAAAAACTCCACGGCGAGAACACCGCCGCCACCCTCGACGAGCTGCGGCAGGCCCTTGCCACCTACAATCGCCTGGATTCCGAGGCCGAGGCCTGCTGGGGCTGCGACACTTTCAAAACCCTCAACGGTTTCTACATCCGCGACGATATGGACGACAGCAGCCTGCCGTTTTTCCCCTTGGTGGACCATATACACGGCGACTACCGCCATTGCGGCGACGTGCAATCGACATCCAACACCCCGTCGCAGGACCAGGCGTGGGGCACCTACCTCGGCTTGGCACTGACACTTAAGCTTGTGGACGATTCCGCCATTTGCAACGATGCCCGGCAAATAGCCCGACGTATGGTTAAAAGTATGCAGTACACCTCGCCCAAAGGCCGAACAAGCTGGCAGGTGGTGAATCCCGTCAACGGAAACGTGGAACAGATAGAGGGCGACATAAAATGGCTGAAATACGGCCACGCCAAAGTGGGGACACTGCTCAGCGGCGAGGATATGAATTTCGACCGCTCGGGAAACGCCTACTGGCGCTCGATGTGGGATGTGGTGCAGAACAACGTGTTTATCTCCAAGACGGGCAATTTCCGCTGGTATGGCATCATGGCCCTCACCACGGTGATGAACGACGAGGGGCGCGGCAGTGGACAGTGCTACGACTGGCTGGTGAAAAAATGCTACAGTCTGGCCGACAAACGTCCCGACCTTAAACAGCCCATACTTTTTCCGCATCTGCCACTGATAAACGTGGTTTTGTACGGCTACAACGGCAAAAAAGCCGACCCAGCCGACGTGTATGTACAGCTGCTAAACACCGCCCCCACACGCGGAGCAGGTACTTATACGCTGAACGATAGTACTGTGCGCACCCCCGCACCGTGGCACACACTGTCGCTGTTCTGCCCGTGGCACGACAAATCCACCGGCGATTTCAATATGATTGACTATATGCTGCTGTACAACCTTTACTGCATAGTTTATCAGGAACATCTGCCCGAATACGAGGCGTTTTGGAGAGTTAGGAGTTAGGAGTCGGGAGTTAGGAGTCGGGAGTTAGGAGTCGGTGGTCAGAGGTCTTTTGACCGATTCTCAGATTTTCCGATATTCAGATAAAAAGAAAAAAAGCCGTGCAACGCACGGCTTTTTTAACATTTTCTAAATCCGAATTCCGAACTATCTCTTTACTATTTTTTGAGTGGCTTTAACGCTGCCTGCGGCGCGGAGCTGCACGAAGTACAATCCTGCGGGCAGTGCGCTGATGTCCAGTGTATTGCTGCCTTCGGCCACGGTTGCACGCAGTGCGGTCTTGCCGTAGATGTCGATAACGGCCACCTCGTTCACTTCGGAGCCTTGCAGAGCTATGTTAAGCACGTCGTTGGCGGGGTTGGGGTAGAGGCTGATGGTGCCTTCCTCGGCTTGGTCGATGCTCACGGGGAAGGTGTGTATGGTGCCGTCGGGGTGGAGGTACCACAGCGAGCTGTTGTCGGCCTGTGCAATGCTGAATTTCTGGTAGTTGTTGGCCAGCAGGCTCGACGAGCCCCACAGTACACGGCGACCTTCGTAGTAGTCGGCTTTATAAAGGTCGTCGTTGCCGTCGTAGCGGTAGGGGTAGATCTGTGCCACATTGTTTCCGCTGAGGTTCTCTGTGATGTTGAGTGTGGTAGAGGTGTCTATGGCAATGTAGTTGTTCACATCCATGCTGAATCCGGCACCTATGGTGGCTGTTACACCCCATAACCAAAGGCCGCCCTGGTTTTGGGTAGTAAGGTTGGGGTTACCGTTATAGGAATAGTTGGTGGAAAGACTGTTGTTACGCCAGCTGCCGCTTACGAGGTTGACAATGGCTCCGTTGTATATCCACTGTGGGTAACCAAAGGTGTTTCCTGCAACGGTGGTGTTCTCCAATGTAAAAATCATTGTGTCGGGATCGTTGTAGCTGTACTGGAAGATAAAATACCAATTCAAAAAGTTTTGCGAGAAGTCGGTGTTAATAATGTGTACATTTCTTGACTCTTCATGTCCTTTTACTATAAAGTATTTGTTGATAGTGTCGTTGACGAATTCACAATCGTGCATCACCAACTCATTGGCATTGTATACGAAGTGTTCTAAATAGGAATTTCTCACCTTTAAGTTGTTCACATTTATGCTGCTTCCGGCGTATCCGTACATAAGGCCATAACCAAATGATGTGTGGCTACTGTCGATAATAAAGTAGTTGCCGCCCTGTTCGCCGAAGACGAGGTCGCCAGCCGCGTCTAAAATGTTGTCGCTTGATGTGGTTGGCATGTGTAACCGTATGTCCTTTTGGTAGGGGTAAATCTGAGCATAGTAGGTTATGAGATAATTGTCGGAGAAGGTGTAGTCCTCGGTAAGGTAGTATTTGCCAACGCCGCCGCTACGCACAATGGCAGTGTCGAGTGTGGCAAAGGCGGTACTTGGGGAAAGTCCGTTGCGGGAGTCATCGCCGTTGATGCCGTCCACATAGTAGGTTTGTAAGTTTTTTATCGAGATAGTGGTCGATGCCGCATAAAAAGCTTCGTCAAGAATAGCGAGGTAGTAGGTGCCGGTCTGGGGTAGTTGAGCGCCAATACTATAGCCAGTTTTTATGATGCTGTGGTTGTTGTCCATCAACACATAATAGGCGTCATCATAGTAATCAGAAATCACAACAACTTTATTTTGTGTTCCTTGGAAAGAGTAGCCTTTGGCTTTGTAAGCGTAATTGTTGTACATTATGTAAGGGTATGATGCAACAAAGGTGTCGTTCACTGTGGTGTCGTTAAAAGTGCCGAGGGGGACGTATGTGAGGGCGTTTAGAGTTGTGGGGGTTATCTCGTCGATAGTGAGGGTGTAGGGTTTTGTTAAGGAACTGCTGTAGCTGTACTCGGAAGCAAGTATGTAATAATTGCCGGGTGCGAGAGTTATGATAATACGGCTGCCACCTCCCGAGGCGTCGTCGTTGTAGGTTATTAGGTTGTAATTTGAGTCGAGCAGGAGGAGGTATTCGTCCCAATCGTTCCAGCTGGTTTGATTCAAATAAATGTCGAGCAATTTTGTCGCTGTGAGGATTATGGCATAGCCTTTGGCCCTGTAGCCCGGTCTGATGTCTTTCAGAATTTTGCCTCCGTCGCTCAAACTGTCGGTTACCGTGTTGGGCAGACTGCTGATGTTGAAAAATGTGTAGCTCAAGTCGCGGGCGTACGCCGAGTCGCTCGCACTCTGTGCCTTGGCGGAGAAGATACCCGCTACGCAAAGCACTGCGAGAAAAAATAATGCTTTTTTCATGATAATAGGGTATTGGTTAATACTTTTTTTATTTTTTTTCGTTGGAAAATTTTTGCAAATTTACAACTTTTTGTTGAATAGTTGGGCGTTTTTTTGTTAAATTGTTGATTTTTTTTGAATAATAGTGAACTGTGAACTGTGATCAGTGATGAAGAACGGGGTTGTTTAAAGTTAAGTTGTTAAGATGTGAAGACGTTAAGGTGTTCCATTGTCCTTTGACTTTAGACCTTAGACCAATGACAGATTTTCTGATAGATAAAAAAAAAGCCGTGCAACGCACGGCTTGTCTTAGCCTAGAAAAAGTTGACTCCTAAAAGAGACAAAAAATGGCAAGAAAAAAAAGCGAAAAAAGAGACAAGTACATGAGCCAAGTCGCCGATATGTACTTCAATGCACGAGTGTCGATAGGAGTCATTTCAAAAAAA
>JAFSOU010000123.1 GCA_017443265.1 Bacteroidales bacterium
TACCTCATCGACACTGGCGACGAGGTTATCCTTGTTGACACCGGCCTGCCCGCCGATTCGCCCGAACAGGTTCCCGAACAGGACACGATGATATTCACCGGATACAACACTCAGAGCTATATGGACGGCTTCCGCGCTCTCGGCTACAAGCCCGAACAGGTGACGAAAATTCTTCTTACCCACCGTCACCTTGACCACAGTGGTGAATTGAAGAGCTTCCCCAACGCCAAAATCTATATTAATGAGGAGGAATTGGAGGCCGACGAGCTGCAAGGCATCCCTAACATAGTGCCTGTGAAGTTCACCGATGGCAGCTACTACAATTTTCCTGAGTGCCAGAAAATTGCCGACGGAATTTACTACATCAAGGCTAAGGGGCACACCAAGGGCAACAGCATTGTTATTGCCGAGAACGATGGGCTATTCTATATGTTTCAGGGCGATGTAACCTACACCGACGAAGCCTTGTACGAGAATCGTCTTTCGGCTTTCAACAGCCATTGGGACGATGCCCGTGTAACCCTCGACCGCGTTCGCGAATTCGTGGCCAACCACCCTACGGTGTATCTCTCCACACACACGCCTCTCGGTCCGGAGAACCTTGCCGCCAAACGAGTTGTTGACCTGAACAATATGCCTGAGCCCCTGCCTATCGGCGAGATTATCTACAAGACCAAAAGCGGTAAGTATGTCTGCTCCATCTGCGGCTACGTCTATGACCCGGCAGAGCACGACGGTGTGGCTTTTGAAGACCTGCCCGACGACTGGAAATGTCCTCGTTGCAGACAGCCTAAGGATAGGTTTAACCCGGCATAATACCTTTCCTTTAATTAGAAAACAACAAGCGGAGACCCTTCAATGGACTCCGCTTGCTATTTGCCCTGCCTCTTAAAAATCACATTTCTGTTAGGGTGTTATTGCTCTCATAAAGTTTAATCTCGTCCGTAATAACCTTCTGTAGCTCCTCTTTAGGAATTATAAGTTGGTAGTCTGCCACACCAATTGGTTTTGTCATGCCCTCAAGTATCTTAAACGAAATACTGCGACAGCCTGTCGCAGTATTTCGTTGTATTCCGACTCGTTTGTGTGCTGAGTTATTGATGTCGTCATGGTGTCTTCAATTATAATCCATAATGGATAACGTTTTGATGCGTATATTATTGTGAATAATGCAGACTGGTGAAAACCTCTACCCTCTACGCGCAATAAAAAACATCCTCCAACGTTTATTAAAATGGTTTAACCAGTAATCGCTTACTATATGAAGAATTTATTGGCAATATTCGCGGCTGTGTTTGTCGTCGCAGTAATGGCAGGATGCAGGAACGGAAAGACAAACGAGAATGATTCTCTTAATACTGATGCTACGATACTGAAAAAAGTGTCGTTTGATTGTCATACGCCCTACGACAGTATTGACATTGCATTGAGAGCTTCGGGACTTCCTCTGCATGTGGAATGGGACGAAGACAGTTCGGTTTATCTTGTCACTGAATGTGAGTTTTTTCCACAATTTCTGTTAAGCAACGATAGCTGTTATCTAAGTAGCGTAAAACATTTGTTGATTGATAACAGCGAATGGATTTGGTTATCTTTTAAGGATATTACAGGACTATACTGGATGTTACTATGGACAAAGGATGAGTGCGGACCACTATATGAAATAGGTCTCTTTGATAATCAGGCTGAACCATACACTATTTTGGACCACACCACAAACAATGGTTCCATTATTGTTCGATATTTAGACAGTAAAACATACGATACAATTCCCTTGGTGGAAATAGGTCATTGAATCGAACTGAAAATATTTGAAGTTTGCCTCTGTAAAGGCTAATAGTTCTTCAAGTTGATCTCGAAATAGGCCTGCGGGTTGGAGTGTTAACCGGGCATAAAGTCGTTTTTTTGATACTCTAATCACTGATTTTTACGGTACTCTTTCGGTGTGCAGCCTTTCAATTCCCGCACCAGCTCGTCGCTGATGTTGTTGCCCAGCTGGCGGCACACATCCTGGCTCCAGCGTTGTGCCATGGCTATGCGCGAAGCGTGGTCGTTGAAGCCCTGCAGCATGGCGTAGATATATCCCGCATTGAAATTGTCGCCGGCACCCACGGTGCTTACCGTCTCTATGGTTTTCACCAGATAAGTGTCGCAGCCGTGTGGCGAAAAAATACGTATCGGCCGTGCTCCGTCGGTGAGTATCAGCGTGTTGCACAAAGGGCTTACCCTCCGGTAGATGGCATCGCCGTCGTGCAGGCCGTACAGATAGCCGAAATCGTCCATCGAGCCGCGCACCATGTCGCTCAATGCCATGTTCTCCTCGATACTGGCCGCAACATCCGGCAAGTCGGCGATATGGTTTTTGCGGAAATTGACATCGTAATACAGCCAAGCACCGGCTTTGCGAGCATCACGCAACAAACCGCCCACAACGGGACGTATGGCAGGATTGATGGCGAAAAACGACCCGAAAAGCACCACGTCGGTGGGTAGCATGGTGGGCAGCGGTCCGTCGAGCGATACGGAGGCGTGGTCCTTGTAGAAAATGTATTGGGCGTCGTTGTGCTCGTCGAGAAAAGCCAGCGAAACATGCGACTTGGCATGCCGGTGAATGCATACGTACTCCGACGACACGCCGTTTTTGCGCAGAAAGCGGCAGATAATTTCGCCGATATGGTCGCCGCCAGCCTCCGTAACCATGACGCACGGCACACCGGCACGGCCGAGCGAAACGATGCTGTTGAATGTGGAGCCGCCAGGTACGGCTTTCTGCGGCTGGTCGTCCTTGAACAGGATATCCAGCACCGTCTCACCGATGCCTATCACGCGTCTTGTGGCCGAAAAGGTGTTTTCCATGCAATGTCGTTTTTTTTGTTTTGCAAAGATACGAAATATTTAGGAACGAAAAAACAAAAACACCTTGCCATAAACAATTTTTGCCGTCGTGCGACGTTAACCGACTGATAGAACGATTCTCTTTTTGAATTGATAAGAAAAAAGTAACGATATGAAAAAACTCTTGTTATTATGCACTTTGGCGCTTGCCGTTGCCCTTGTGGGCTGCAAAACGCAACATCTCACAGCAAAGGATGTCATTCTTAGCTCGTACCAAAAGTGCCAGTCCATACAATGTGGACATTACGAGGCGGGGTATCTTATGAAATATATGTCGGACAACGACACTGCTTATTATCATTACACCTGCGACTTCAAAAAAAGTCTTTCAGACACTATTTTTGGAAAGACGTTTAACTTTTTGGAAGAAAGTAAGACTGTGGGTGCGAACTATAAGTGTGGCTACATTTATACTGGAAATGAGTATGTCCTTTTTTCCGATTCCTTGGGGACAGTGATGTCGTGCGACAAATGGGCTAGAGACATCGTCGACAGGCGGCACCAGATTGAATTTTACACCCCGTTGACAAACAGAAGTAGCTACCCTCTGCGTGGAGCTATCCAATTGCTCGACACATCCTACACATATTCTCTTTCAGAAACCAAATTGGATGGGAAGAAATGTCATCTTGTTTCTATCCTTGGGCCACAAGTTGAGGACAAGAATTTTGGCATGAAAATAATACGCTATGAGACCAAGGTGTGGATAGACAAAAAGGACTATCTCCCGCTAAAATATTCCACTGCTTTCGACATAGTGCAACAGAAAGACACTATGCGCGAGTACAAAGAGTTCAAGTTGCTCTCGTTCAGTCCCCAAGTCGATGAGACGAAACTGACGTTGGATGCTGTGCCAAAGACGGTGACTTTGAAGGACTATGTCCCTTATACCCCTAAGGAGCCAGAGATGCTTCCCGAAGGCACTCCGGCCCCGCTGTGGTCGTTGCCCAATCTTGCGGGCGATACGGTCTCTCTCGCCGACCTGAAAGGCAAGGTGGTGCTGGTGGATTTCTTCTATAAATCGTGTGCCCCATGTTGTGCCGCATTGCCTTGCTTGCAAAGTCTGCACGAAAAATACAAGGACAAGGGCTTTGTTATGATAGGCATCGACCCGATAGACGACCCTGTTAAGGCTAAAATGGCCGATTTCCTTGCCAAACGCGACGTCACCTACACCGTTCTTTTCTCCGACCGCGAACTTCCAAAGGAATACCATGTTTCAGGCTACCCCACACTCTATTTCATCGACCGCAATGGCAATATTGTCCATACCCAGATAGGATTCTCCACAACTCTGGAGGAAGAGCTGGAGAAGAAACTTGTCGAAATGCTTGGAAAATAGATGGATTAGAGGAACGGAAAGGTTGTTTTTCTACGCAAAAACAGGTGCTTGTAACGCTTGTTTCAAATTGTAACTCGAAGAAAAATGCTTATTATAGCAGCCTAATAACCAATAATATAATATTAAAAGACCTGTTTAGCGAGTAAATTATTTTTGGCTACAACACGCACTTTTATGCCATTTCCAGCCAAAAATAATCGCAATAATTCAACGAAAATAACGTTTATAAAACAACAAATAACCAACCGACTGAAACATGGAACCAAAATTTTGCCAGAGCTGCGGTATGCCGCTCACCGAAGGGATGTTCGGCACCAACGCCGACGGAAGCCGTAACGAAGATTACTGCCTCTATTGCTATAAGGACGGGGTTTTCACCAAGGACTGCACCATGGACGAGATGATCGACTTCTGCGCACAGTTCGTGGACGAGGTGAACAAAAACATGCCCAAACCCATAACCAAAGAGGAATACATACAGATGATGCGCCAGTATTTCCCAAATCTCAAACGCTGGAAGAAATAAAAAATAAACATCTAAAAACACGAAAAAAAAACTGAGGTTTTTTGTTGTTTTAGTGCCTTTCAATGTTGAAAATTAAGGCATTATAAGATTTGTTCAATTTGGTAAGATTTGAAGGATTTCTGCCACGAAGTGGCACTCATAAAAAGACGCAATAATTTGAGAGGTTTTTGGTTGTATAATTGTAAAAGTTCACAAGGTTGTTGTTAGGCATTTGCCCTAGGGTTGGGAAATTCCGATTTCGGTGA
>JAFSOU010000124.1 GCA_017443265.1 Bacteroidales bacterium
TGTGAACTTTTACAATTATTTGTAAAAATTCATGACGTTATTGTAGATAAACGGCGCTATTGTCCTGCAAAAATACGATTTTTGGGGGAAGTGGTGAGAAGATTGGTTAAAAGGGGAAAAACATCGCATTTTTTTATTATTATTAATAATTTTTGGGGGCTAATCCACACATCCATGAAAACATCAAACTACCTATATTTTCCCATTCTATTTGCTGCTCTGCTGTTAAATCCTCTTGAATGATCTTATTTTTCATTTCATCTTCTAACTCTGGATACCTTATTTTCCCATTCTCGTCACAAGCGCAAGTGACAATTTTAAGTAAATCTGAACCGAATCCTTTTTTTAAGACATTTACCAGGTGGTGGTCGTCGATATATTGCTCATAATCATCTCGACATCTTGTATAACTCTTTGCCTCATTTCTTTGCGAGTAGTCTAATTCAGAAAACTCTTCTGATAGATAATGAAACACATAATCATTATATAATCCTTTGAGAGTCAAACCTATCTTCATGTCATAGAAAGCAACATTTCTATTTAACACTTCGCTGTCGGATTTTTCGGAAGCATACTTCCTTACTATTCTATGCGGTATGAGATTCTCTACTTCCATAACATTTTCCATGACATAATGTTTACAAACATCAGATGGGTATTGACCTATAACATCAACTATTTTCCTAGCCGTGTCACCGTAATTTGGTTGATTAGGGTATTTTTTGTCACTATCAACTATGACCAAGCAAAATCTTCTTTTCTCCAATATTTCATGTTTCACGACATCGCAAGTAGTACTACCTCCGCCAGGAGTAGCCTCAAACCTTATTCTGACATCCGTAAACAGCGTCTTTCTTAGGTAGAAATGGGCAATGTAATTAAAAAAAACAGCATCTAATATATTCTCCGTTATCAATTTAGTTCTGAGAAATGGTTCGAACCGTTGCATTCTTGTTGGATTATAAACGATTGCTCTGTTATCTACCTTTTTGTTGTCAGAATAAGTAACAAGACAATATGTAGACAACACCGGCTTAATTGATTGCAACATATAAAATTTTCCCTCACTCCTTCTTAGCTTCCTAACGAATGAAGAGCCTGCCACATTTACCAGATCTTGAGTTAGTGCCAAGTCATTCAATAAGCATGGTACGGAAACTATATGATTACCTTTCGAGGAAAACAAAGCTAGTAACTGCAACAAATCAAGAGAGTCATTAATTTTCTGACCTGATTTCGCAATTGCGTCCTCAATAACATCTTTGCAAATCTCAATATACATCTTCAGAGAAAAAACCAAAAGGCCAATTAATCAAACCACCATCATCTGAGAATCCAGTTGGATGAACATACTTATCAAGTCCTTCATTGTTTGCGTTGAAAAGCACCACATTAACATCTTCCTTGCTCAATTCAATAGAAGGATCATAGATAAGCTGCCCTAGTTTATTAATTATTACCTCACTGTGTGTTTCTATAATTATTCGCAGTTGTATCTTTTTTTTCTTACAATACTCAATGACTTTTGCTAACATTTGAGCAAAATATGCTTGAAACCTCGGATGCAAATGTAATTCGGGTTGTTCAATTGCTATGGTAACAGGTATGGATTTGCGTTTTGAAGCAAACGTAACGCCACTTCTATAAACGAATTTCCATATAATCGTAAGAATGGGAAGAATCTGCGTAAAACCAAATCCCACATCAACCAAATTTCTTTGTGGTTTCCCTTCTTCCTCTATAAACATTTCCACATGACCTTCTGTTTTAGAAATCAAAAGTTTAAATTTAAATATGTCAAATAACCATATGTTCAAATTCTCCATTTCTTTATCTGACAAACTATTTAAAAACATTGCCAAGTTACCTCCATCTGGATCAATATAATCAACATTTCTATTCTGAAACCTATAATATCTGCTCATAATAGACCGCAAAGGAAGCACATAAGAAAAACCTTTAGACATATTAGCAAAATAATCATTCACACTTCTGACTAGTAGTCCTGATAACAAGTAAATTTGAATGTTCGCTGCTTTAATAATTTTCTTCTCTGTTGGTTTAGGCATTTGCTTCTTAAATTCTGCCAAACAACCATTGTAATCATATGAAAAAAGATTATTGACACTTTCATCGAACAGCAATTCCAATCCTGTCTTCTTCTCTTTCCCAAGAAGTTCATTTAATTCCATAAGTGCCAATTGAGAAATGGAACTTCCAATTTTAAAATCAACGCCTTCATATTCAAATCTTATAGAAGGCAATAAATAATTATCAAATTCAATCAGAATTTTTTCAGATGGAAAAGATTTTGATTTAATAGTGTTTGTCTCTATTTTACAGGATTTTCCATCCTTAGCAAAAAGATATTTTATCGATACATCTTTATAAGTTATTAACAACTCTTTTAAGTAATCATAATACGTCTCTTTTTCACTCAAAGTCATTGAAACAACCACATCTTTCAATACATGAGAACGTTTACCATACATTAGGTTAGCTTCCAGTTCACCAATGGTATAATCAATCACTATTTCACCTTCTCCATTTTTTACAGTATTTCTAAAATTCTTAAAATCAACATATTGCCCATCCCAAAGGAATAGACCATTTACTCTTGTTTCAAGACTTTGTTGAAGCAATGGAAAAAATTTAATAAAAGAACTTTTTCCACTACTATTTGCTCCTAAAAGGAGTGTTATTGGCTTTAAATCAATATTTCCCGTATCATCAAAACAGCGATAGTTTCTTAGTCTTAATTTATCCATTTATTATATGCTATTAATTACTGTTACCTAGATATGTAAAACTTTGTTGAATCAATAAATTAGTTTATCGAATACTATTAATTATTATTATTTGTTCATTATTCTAAACCTTTAATTCTAAACAAAATACTTACAATGTCTAATCTCTTTCTATTCACTACAAATATACGAATTATTTTTCATTTACCAAAGCCTCACTACCCCTCATACCCTTTTTCCCTCATAAACTCGTCGGCAACGTACAAATCGCCATAGAGGTATAGTCCGGTGGATTTGTCGTGGAGGTCAGTGCAGGTCTGGCTTTCGTAGAACAGCTGCAAGGCTTTCTCGGGCGCAATGTCCAAGCGTTTGGCCAACTCCACTGAGATGGCGCCAATGCGGTTACTCATAATAATCTCCTGTACTACAGGGGATTTAATGGGATCGTCCACTTCACTCATTTACTTTCCTCCCAATTTTTCATACATTCCACCAACCTTTCGCTAGACTCTCAACACCCAACCAACTGATTACATTGGTATTACACTTCTTTCCATAGGCGGCAGTGAGTTTCAGTTGGGTAGTGTCGCTAACCACCTCGCCAAGCTCTTTCTTTATGTAATAGTTTATATCTTTATTGCGCATAATGGCCACAATTATTCTGCAAAGATACGATTTTTTTCGCGTTTGGCAAAATAACTATTTTTGCAAACGCTTCGCTGCTCGAAAAATTATTGCAACGGCTGTTACAGTAACCGCTGTTACAGATTGCAACATGCGAATATACAATAAATTATCAATAATCTATTGTGATAAAATTTGAAGTTTAGAGCGTTTCTAAGTCTTTACATATCTTCGAGAGACAGGGCACGAAAATCCACTTTGTAGCGGCGACGTTTCGAAATAATGTCGCGGGCTTTTTGCCGGAGCAGCTCAAGGCTTATACGTTTGGCTTGCCGTTTGCACTCGGCAATAACCATAAATTTGTCGTTGTCGTCAACGGCAATTAGGTCTATCTCGTCGGTTTCGCGTTTCCAGTAGTTGCTCACTATGTTGTAACGACCTGTCTCGGCATATTGCTGTCGGAAATAGCGTTCGAGGATAAAACCCGAAAATGTGTTGTAATCCTCCTGAACTTTTGTCTTTACATAATCCATATTATTGATTTCCAAAGCACTGCGATATTTATGGATAAAACGGAACCAAAAGGTTAGGAAATTGTCGATAATATAGTAACGGACATCTCTAGTGCCTTCGGATTGGAGGAACGGCCTTTGACGGGCTATGAGACTGTAATTTTTCTCCAGTTTGTCGAGGTAGCCTCCAGGCTCTATCCCGGTGAAGTTCTTGATTTTGCTGCGGTCGGTGTTGCCCTCGGCAATTGCCTGAAGCACAGAGAAATAGTTGGAGTATTCCTTGCCGAACTCTTCGCGGAGCATTTCGTAGCCTTCGGTGATAAAGAAACTGCCGAACGAAAGGACGGTGTCTATCATCGCATCTTTTGTAAAAGCCCCGTCGTCGATGAGCAATTCGACATATTTTGCCACACCGCCTGTCAGCATATAAAGGGTTAGCAAATCGTCGGGAGTGTAGTCGGGATTATGGTCGGCAAGTATTTCCTTTAAAGTTTCGGTGCGGAAAGGCTTGAGATTGATGCGGTGCGTGGCACGTCCGAAGAGAGGTTCGTGCGCGTCGTCGAAAATTTTGGTCATCATGGAATAAACCGAGCCGCAAAGTACAAGATTGATGTGGCTGCCTTCCTTGGAGCTGTCCCAAATATTCTGTATTTCGGAAAAAAGCGATTCGTTGACGTAATGGAGATTCTGAAACTCGTCGAAAACCAGTGTGAAATTCAGACGCTTCGACAGATTCATCAGTGCGCGGAACAGACGGGAAAACGACGAGAACTCTCCCAAATCCTCTCCTGTAGAGTCCCTTACAATATCGGCCAGCTCTTGACAAAGCAATGCCTCGCTCTTGCGTACCACGAAGAAATACACAAAAGGTATGCGCGTGAAAGCCTGTTTGATCAGTGCTGTTTTTCCAATCCGTCTCCGGCCAGTTATCACTGTCATCTGGGCCACCGAGGCCGATGCTTTTTCTATATTGCAAAGGGCAATGTTTTCTGTTTCACGATCGTAGAATATCATAATAATATGCGTTAAGTTATTATTGCAACGGCTGTTACAGTAACCGCTGTTGCAGATTGCAACATGCAAATATACAATAATTTCCACAGCCTGCAAAATCTTTTTTTTCGCCTAATTCTAAACTCCAGACCACTTCAACAATCTTTTCGCTTTCGCAGACGCACATCCTTTCTTTTTCGCAGTTTACATTTGTAACCAAATTGTAACACTGTGTAACCATAATTTAACAACATCAAAACCAAAGGGTAACAAAGGGAGAGTAACTTTGCATTGTTCCCAAACGAATAACGACTGTATGGAAGCAAAACAAAATCAATGAATTAAACAAACAAAGTACCTTCTGACAAAATAACAAAAACACTACAATGACAGCAACAGAAATTATCTTACTGCTTCTGAAAGTAATCGGTGCCGTGGTGATATTCATCTACGGCATGACGCTGATGAGCGAAGGACTGCAAAAGATGGCCGGCAGCCGCATGCGCAACATCCTTGGCCGCATGACCAAAAACCCGGTGAGCGGCATCCTCACCGGTGCGGCGGTAACGGCGGCGGTGCAGTCGTCGTCGGCAACCACGGTGATGGTGGTGAGTTTCGTTAATTCGGGGCTGCTGAGCCTTGCCGGCGCCATCGCTGTGGTGATGGGAGCCAACATTGGCACCACCATAACCTCGTGGATTATACTGCTGGGCATGGGAGGGGGCATGGAAAAATTCATGTTCCCACTGATACTCTGTGCCTTGGCCCTGCCTTTCATGATATCCAAGCGCTCCAAAACCAAAGCGGTGAGCGAGTTTGTGATAGGTTTGGCCATACTGCTGGTAGGCTTGCAGTTTTTGCAGGATGCCATTCCCGACCTCAGCACCAACCAAGCGCTGCTCTCGTATATGGGCAGCCTCTCCAACAGCGGGTTCCTCTCCATACTGCTCTTTGTGGCCATAGGTGCCCTGCTTACCGCCATAGTGCAGTCCAGCTCGGCAAGCATGGCCATCACCCTTGTTATGTGCGCTAACCAGTGGATAGGCTTCGACGTGGCCATAGCCCTTGTGATGGGGCAGAACATAGGCACTACAATCACTGCCAACATCGCGGCGGCCGTAACCAACGCCAACGGCAAGAAAACCGCCCGCGCACACTTCCTCTTCAATCTGATAGGAACGGTGATCACGCTGATACTTTTCTATCCTGTAACCCACCTCATAGCCTACGTTACCGAGTCGTTCACGGGCGCCGATGTGTACAGTGCCTCCACAGCCGAAATCGCCGCGGCGCTGCCTTTGGCCATCACCTTGTTTCACACCTTGTTCAATGTGGTGAATACCGTGATACTGGCTTTCTTCATACCATGGTTGATAAAGATAGTGAACTGGATGGTAAAAACTCCGCCCGAAGAGGCCGAGATGCCCACCCACCTGAAATTCATCTCAGGCGGATACCTCAACACCGCCGAACTTAACCTGCAGTCGGCACAGAAGGAGATAGAACATTTCTCGCAGCGGGTGGTGCGAATGTACGGCATTTTGCCGAATCTGGACAATGCCAAGGACAAAGAGTTCGACGAAATGTTCGAACGCATAAAAAAATACGAAGGCATCACCGACAGGATGGAATTGGAGATTGCCTCGTTCCTGACCAAAGTGTCGGAGGGCGACCTCAGCCTCCAAAGCTCGCAGCGCATAAGCTCCATGCTCCGCATCGTAGATAACCTCGAAAGCATCGGCGACTCCATCTACCAGATGGCCATTCTGAAGAAAAACCAGCGCGAGCAAGGCATCTCCCTCGACCAAGAGTGCCGCAATAACCTCGACAATATGTACCTGTTGGTTGAAAAATCGCTCAAGGTTATGGACAACAACCTAAACCAGCCCTACGACAAGATAGACCTTGCCGAGGCCTACGCCGCAGAGAACGAGATAAACGCCTTGCGCGACAGGTTGCGCGCCAATCACCTCAACGCCCTGAAAAACCGCAGCTACACCTATCAGGCAGGAAGCACCTACAGCGGCATGTACGCCCTCTACGAAAAAACCGGCGACTACGTAATCAACGTCTCCGAAGCAATAGATATCGAAAACTCACAAAAAAACCAAGAACATAATATGAGCATGAAATAACAGACAACACCGACATAAAAAAAAAGAATTTCAGCATGTAACACTCATGCTCCAGCTCGCTGCCACAGCGAGTTTGGAGTTGTTTTGCATTTTTTGTAACAAAAACGTAACAATTGCTAAACAATAGTTTAACAACATTAGCTTATTTTTGTGTCGTCAAAAAAAGTCGCAACGCCGACAACCATTTGACAACCAGTGATATAAAACAATTATCGTTTAAGAAATAAAGCGATACATGAGTGCTATAGAAATAATTTACATGCTTTTGAAGCTTACGGGCTCCCTTGTAATCTTCATCTACGGTATGAAACTGATGAGCGAGGGCTTGCAGAAAGTGGCTGGCCGCGGCATGAGGCGCATAATGGGCAAAATTACCGGCAACCCCATCACCGGCATCCTTGTTGGCACGCTGCTTACCGTTATGGTGCAGTCGTCGTCGGCATCCACGGTGATGGTGGTGAGTTTTGTCAACGCCGGAATGATGAACCTTGCGGGCGCCATTTCGGTGATAATGGGTGCCAACATCGGCAGCACGCTCATTACATGGATTCTGAAAATCTTTGCCCTCGGCGGCACCGGCGACAGTTTCAACCTGCCGCTGTTCCTGCTGGCTTTTGCCATATTTTTCATGTTCGCCAAAAAGGAGAAACTCAAATATTTCGGCGAGTTTATCATCGGTTTTGCACTGCTGCTGCTGGGCATGGATTTCCTGCAGTCGTCGGTGCCCAACCTCGAGGAATACCCACAGTTTCTGGCTACTTTTGGCGCCATCTCCAACCACGGATATTGGTCGGTACTGCTGTTCACCGTCATCGGCATTGTGCTCACCTGCATAGTGCAGGCCTCCGCCGCCATGATGGCCATCGCCTTGGCCATGTGTTTCAACGGCTGGATAGGTTTCGAGGTGGCCATGGCACTTGTTATGGGACTTAACATCGGCACCACCATCACCGCCAACATCGCCGCCATGGTGGCCAACAGCGTGGGTAAGAAAGCAGCACGTGCGCACTTGGTTTTCAACGTCATCGGCACCATTATCATGCTCATAGCTTTCCGTCCGGTGATGATTTTGGTGGACGCTGTAACCACCGCCGCCACAGGCGTGAGTCCGTACACCACTCCCGACTCGCCGCTGTACGACCCGCAGACACTGCCGTGGGCGCTCTGTTTCTTCCACACTTTCTTCAATGTGGTGAACACCCTGATACTCGTGTGGTTTATACCGTTGCTTATCCGCATTGTCGATTGGATGGTGAAACCCAAGGAGGAGGATGCCGAGGACGAGTTCCGTCTTACCTATATCGGCGGCTCGTGGATGAACACCGCCGAGCTCAACATACAGTCGGCACAGAAAGAAATAGAACATTTCTCGCAGCGCATAGTGCGAATGTACGGTTTCCTGCCCTTGCTCGACAACGCCAAGGACAAGGAGTTTGAGGAGATACTGAAACGCACCGAGAAATACGAGGGCATCACCGACCGAATGGAACTGGAGATTGCCTCGTTCCTCACCAAGGTGTCGGAAGGCGACCTCAGCAACGAAAGCTCGCAACGCATCAGCTCCATGCTGCGTATCGTGGACAACCTCGAAAGCATAGGCGACTCCATCTACCAGATGGCGATACTGAAGAAAAACCAGCGCGAGCAGGGCATTGTCCTCGACCAAGAGTGCCGCAACAACCTCAACAATATGTACCTGCTGGTTGAAAAATCGCTCAAGGTGATGGACTACAACCTCAACCAGCCATACGACAAGATTGACCTTGCCGAGGCCTACGCCGTGGAAAACGAGGTGAACACCATGCGCGACAAACTGCGCAACCACCACCTCGAGTCCATCAAAGCCGGCGCCTACTCCTATCAGGTGGGCACCACCTACAGCGGCATGTACGCCCTGTACGAAAAAACCGGCGACTACGTTATCAACGTGTCCGAGGCCATCGACATCGACCAGTCGCAAAAGAGCGTGGAACACAACATGTCGTCAAAGAAATAAGGTATGGGCAGCTTTTTCTCGAAAAACAACGCTCCTTTTCTCATAGCCGGACCGTGCAGTATCGAGTCGCGCGGCCAGCTTGAGGCTCTCCTTGCGGCCATAGCCGGCATCGGCGAGGTGGACATGATACGTTGCGGAGTTTGGAAACCGCGTACCCGTCCCGGCGATTTCGAAGGCTTGGGCGAAGAAGCCCTGCGCTGGATTGCCGAGCAGAAACCACGCTACCCGCACCTACGTTTCGCCGCCGAAGTGGCAACCCCCAGCCATCTGGAGCAGTGCCTGAAATACGGTATCGACGCGGTGTGGATAGGCGCCCGCACTTCGGGCAACCCTTTCTCTGTGAGCGAGTTGTGCGAGGCAATGAAAGGCGTCTCAATCCCCGTTTTGGTGAAAAACCCGCTTATCCCCGACATCAAGCTATGGGCCGGAGCCATAGAACGTGTGCGCAACGCCGGCATCGGCGACGTGGCTGCGGTGCATCGCGGCTTTTTCCTCGACAACAACCTCGGCTACCGCAACAACCCGCTGTGGAAAATACCCATCGAGCTGAAACGCCAGTACCCCGACCTGCCGCTGTTCTGCGACCCCAGCCATATCTGCGGCAAGGCAGAGCTTGTGGCCAAAGTGTCGCAAACGGCCATGGACCTCAGTTTCGACGGACTGATGATAGAGACACACCCCGCCCCCGCCGACGCCCTCACCGACGCACGGCAGCAGATAACGCCACAGCAGCTGTCGCAACTCATCGCCGAACTGCGTATTCCGGTGAAAGACAACACCCTGCCCGACGAGATGCAGATGCTACGGCACGAGATAGACACCATCGACGGGGAACTGCTGCAACTGCTCCGTCAGCGAAACGACAAATCGCTGAAAATTGCCGAGATAAAACGTGCCAACAACCTGTCCGTGCTACAGCTCGACCGCTGGGAGAAACTCCTGCAGAGCCATCTGGCGCAAGCCGAGGCAATGGGGCTCTCGGTAGAATACGTACGACGCATTTTCGAGGAAATCCACGCCGAAAGTGTGAGGTTGCAGAACGAGGCATTGCACAAAGATTAGCATTGCGAAAGATTCATATTTCTGTCCTCTATAATATTTTATAAATAATATAAAATATTGTATATCAACTTGTAATATATTTGCTTTTTGAAACAGACTCGCTTTTTTAATCCTTCTTCTTCTATTTCTTTTGTCTTGAAACAAAATAAAAGAAGCAAAAGAAAAATTCAAGGCTGTGACAAAAAAACTAAAAAACGCCTGCGTTCCACTAAAGTCGTCAAACTCGCACTTTTGTCATAGTTCACAGCATAAACCGAATCTCACACTTGATTTCGTTTTTCATACGTTTGACGTTTCTATGCTCAAACAGTGACGCCTTCTTAACGCTGCACTCCGACGTTTTTCTTCACGTTTTTTTCTCAATGCCTTGGGCTGCCGCACTTGGGTTTAGATTCGGTTTTTCTAAACCTAACGATTTTCGCAGAAAATCGAGTGCGCGGTGGGCTGAACATTTACCCGGGAAGCGTGGGCAGGTGCGCTGGATAGGGATTAAATGTTCTTGATTTTTTGCCTACTTTTGTATCAAGACAAAAGTAGGATATAGAAAAAAAATAATAGTAAAAAAGTCACAATGGTATCTATTGGCCACTTTGTAAAAGTTTTCCCTTTGCTAAGGTATTGTTTTACAAAACAAGACCGAAAAAATTTCCGCATTACAAAAATTTTACGTATCTTTGCATTTCAAATGGAAAGGAACCTGTACATAATCGGAGGATGCAACGGAGCGGGCAAGACCACGGCGTCGTTCACAGTTCTGCCCGAATTCCTCGGCTGTCGCGAGTTTGTGAACGCCGACGAGATAGCCCGCGGACTGTCGCCGTTCAACCCTGCATCCGTCACCAATGCAGCAGGCAGGATTATGGTGCGGCGCATACGCGAGTTGCTTGGCAACGACGAAACGTTCGCCATTGAGACCACCCTATCCAAGACCTACGCCAGCCTTGTGCGTCAGGCACAGGCCAAAGGCTACATCGTTACGCTGATCTTTTTCTGGCTACGCACACCGGAACTGGCATTGGAACGAGTGGCAGAGCGCGTCCGCAACGGCGGTCACGACATTCCCGTGGCTACCACACGCCGACGTTATGTGGCAGGTATCACCAATTTTTTCAATATATATGCCGAAACCGTCGATTGCTGGGTGGTTTACGACAACAGCGTGTCGCCACGCATACTGATGGCGCGCGGTGGCAAAGGGCTACCAACGACGGTCCTCGACGACGAGTTATTCACCAAAATGAAAAATTATGTCAGATAAGGAAATCATAGACTTTACCGAACGTCTGCAACACGGCCTCGACATCGCCGAACGCCGCATGCTCGAAGAAAAAGCCCTGCACGGGCAAAAAATTGTTGTCTGCACCAAAGATGACAAAATCAAGCACGTTTCTGCAAAAAAAGCCTTTATAGCCCTCTGCTGACCGATTATTGTTTTTCCAGCTCGTCCAACTTACAAATCCCTGCTTTGGCAGAAAAAAATGTTGCATCTTTAACTCGGATACAACGAGCCTTATTTTTCAATCACGTTTAGAAGCCCCTATTTCGTTTTCGTAATCCTTGCTCGATTTTTTCCCTGTAACAATAGGTATAACAACATCCAACGCCGCTTTTATTCCACTGTAGTAATCGTTGTTTTTGAAATGAGGAATCATCTCTAAATCAACAATATGTTGGCAGGTAGAGTCGGGCAAAATCTCCTCAATCCCCGAACCGATAGCTATGGCGGCCTCTCCCTTGGTTTCGTTTTTCACCTTCACGGCAATCACCACCCCGTTGTTTTTGTCCTTCTGTCCCACACCATACGTATTACCCCAA
>JAFSOU010000125.1 GCA_017443265.1 Bacteroidales bacterium
ATTTGTCGTTGCATTTGCATGATAGGTCTGTGGCATAATTTGCTGTTTTTAAATTAATGTTTTCCTTTGCAAATATAGCCATTTTCCTTCAATTCAGGGTTGGGAAATTCCGATTTATCACCGAAATCGGAATTTCCCAACCCTAGGGCAAATGCCTAACAACAACCTTGTGAACTTTTACAACAGGGATTATCTTTTTTCCCCTTGTGAAACAATAATGGTGTTTGCCATTGTTGAGAAATTCCAATAATCTCTCACCCCCATCAATAACAAATTGTCCCTGTTCGAGTGGGGGAATCCCATTATCAGGCAAGAGTGATTTAAGATGTTCGACCTCTTTTTCGCTGATTGTCAGTTCAAAATTTCTCTCAAGCTGCGACATCATCCAGTCATAATTTTTGAAAACCATTTTATTGCCGCACACCCTTAAACAGTCGGTCCAACCCAAAGCGCTGGATGTAGTTAGCCTTACAACAGTTGTTTCACCACTATAGTCGGACAAAGGACTCTCGTCCAAGTCCACCAAATAATCTTTAGCCATTGCCTCGAAGGAAATTGAAGAAATCGAAGCTTTTAAATGATCCACCGAATGGTCTTTCATCCAACCCTCGGGATTATCGATGTCGGGTCGATAGGGGAGCAAATACGTTTTGGTGTAATTCGGCGGTGTTATGGTGCTGTCGAATGTTTTTTTCAGGTAATTCTCCAACTGGTGTATCGGGTAATACATAAAGTCGTACTCTTCTTTGTCCTTCCAATAGCAGTAAGTGCAGTACTTCAGGGCACTGTCGGCGTTGTGGGTAAAAACTCTTTTTATGTGCGATTCGTTTTTTATAAAATCGTTGTAGTAGATTTTGGCAAGTATTTCATAATTAGGTATATCAGTTCTGCCGAAACGGTCGTCGTACAAGCCGTCAATATCTTTGGAAAGTGTTTCCGCAAGCTGTAGTAATTTTGCGCCGTCGTTGCGATAATCAGCTGTCTTCCAGTTGAAAGCTCCGGAAAGAAACAGAGTGTCCAAAATAGTATCGTTCGAGATGTTAAGTCCGATAGAGAGGAGTTGATATCCGAATTTGTTCACCTCAAGCACATATTTGCCTGAAGGAAGATTGTTCACTGTAAAGCCTCCATTCCAATCTGTTTGTGCATAAACAGTGTCGTTGGACAGGGGTTGGATAATTCTTATTTGCACAAAGGTTATCACCTCCCTATCTTCAGAAAGAACCACTCCGGAAAGTGTGTGTGTTTTGTTCTCCTGAGCGAAAAAGGCCAGCGGAAACACAACAGCCCATAAAGCCGTAAGTAACTGTTTTATATTCATCTTTTTTTGTGTAATCTGTAATGTGATTAGCGTAGGTGTGAATGAATAAAGTTTATTTGTCGGTTACCAACTACTAATTATCAGCCACTTCCGACTTCCGAATTAAAAAGATTTCAACTATCAATTCTCAACTGAGAACACCAGTCGTTTGTAGTTTTCGTCGGTCCATTTGAGCAGCATGGCTTTGAAATCGTTGTACTGTGCCACGGGAATTTCCGATTCGGTGAGGGAGAGTGTGCGCACAACTTCCACCCCGTTGCCTTTCTGCACCATCTTTATCTGCATATAGCCGAAGGGTTTGTTCACGGTTACGTCGATGGGTTTGCCCACCCAACGCACGTTTTTGGGCAGCGTAACGGTGTAGCGGTACACCTCTTTGGCAGTGCCGCATACCACAGGCACGGTGCGTTTGCCCACCAGCAGCCCGGGCATCATGCCGAAGACTCCCAGAGGCCGCTCGAGGGTGAGCGAGTAATAACCCTCGGCAAGCTGATGGAGTTCCACATTGCCTTTTTTGCCATTGCATCTCAAATTTTTGCCTTCGGCGGTGATAATGTATTTGTCGTCCACGGTAACCATCTTGGCATTGAGACTTTTATCCACGGGTTCCAACTTACCTGCATGCGTGGCAGAGAGTTCATATTTCTGGTCGAGCAAATCGAAGGTAACGTATTCCGACTGCGGGAAATAGAAATCCTTGCCGTTGCATTTGAGGGTGTCGTAGCGGAAAGCCACCTGCGATTGGAATCCTGCCAGCTGGAGCAAACCGTTGAGCACCAGCGTTTTTTCGAAAGCGTTGCCGCAGTTGGCGTTCCACACCTCGCCGGCGTTGCGGAAACGCAAACCCGTTTGGGCAAGACTTACGTTGTTCAGACGGATGTTGCGTGCCACATGTTCGTTGATTTTCTTGGCTTTATCCAGCTCATCGCCGCCGATGCCGGCCACGAAATCGCTTGCCGTTTGGGGCAACGAGAAATCGGTGGGAAGCATATTGTCAAGGTCGCTCATTGTGGAGAGATACAGCACAGGGTACAGCTTTTCGGCACTGGGTGCGTAGGGCTCAGCGGTGGTCTGCGGCAGGTTGGCGCCAGTCCACGTGAACTGGCTGCCGGCTTGTTTCAGAGCCACTTTCGACGAGGGGTTTTTCACGGCATAGGCGAGATCGCCTGCCGAAGGCACTTTCACCGAAACCACATATTTTGCTACGGGTGCGTCCTCGGCAAAGACAATCTTTTCGAGCAACACGCCCGGTTTCGAGGTTATGGTGTAGTCCAAAACGATGGTGGCGCCTTTTTCGAGGGCGGTGTGCACCACCACCATTTCGCGGAAAGCGTTGTAATAGCCGCAGTCGGCACAGGACGAGGGCAGCTGTTCCACAAAAGCGTTTTTCGGGGCGTCAACCCGCGAGCCGTCGGCACGGAGGGTGTATGCCTCGTTTATCTTAAGTGTCTGAAATTCGGGATTATACACTATAAAACTTTCGCCATAGATGCTGAAGAAAGCACGTTGCGAGTTTAGTTTCAGTTCTTTGTGATAGGTATAATCGACATTGCCGTTGTTGTTCAGAACATATTTTTTGCTAAGAAGCTTGTATTCGGCGTCAGGCTGCTGTGCCATCACCAAAGCCTCGGCAGCGAACATCAGTATTGCAAGAAAAGTCGTTATTTTTTTCATCGTCATATCCTCCTTTATTTAGCGTTTTTTACAAAAATCAGTTCGTTAATGGAAAAGTTCTGCTGTGCCATCACCGCATTGCGGAAATCAGGCCAGTCGGAGACTTCGTAAACACGTTTGCCGTACGAGGCTTTCTGCTCGAAAGTGAGGGTGTTGCCCTGCAGGGTGTAGCCGCCGTTGTAGGTTACGGATTTGCCGTCCACTTTCTTGGCCTCGGGCAACGGCGACTGCGCAGCGAATCCGGCAGGCAGTTTCACCGTCTCTTTCACCTCCATAAGCCGCGAGCAACGGTCTTTAAAGGGATATTGGCGTTTCTCCTCCTTAACATTGACACCCAAATGCCCCATGGCACGTGAAAAAACGCCTTTGGCAAGCAACGGAGTGAAAATCAGCTCTTTGTCGGAAACAAGGGCGTAGTTCGGGATGCGGTATTTGTAAGTCATCTTAACGGGCTGTTTCAGGTAAGTGTCGTTGTCGGTGTAGGTAACCGAAGTAATCTGTGCCTGCGGTGCCACGCGTGTGAGCTCCACCTCCACGTTGCGTCGCCACTCGGTTTTACGTGCCGAGAAAACGGAACGCACTGCGGCGTCGCTCTGTCCCTCGGCGGTGATGGTGAACTCGCCCACCAGAGTGCCGTCGGCTTTCAGTTCCGAACTGCCTGTAATCTTCACATAATGGTTTTCGGGAGCGGATACCGGTGTCTCGGCCAGATCGGCTCCCTTTGGAAGTCCCATCAGGTAGCCCTGCTGCTGTTCGGCGCTCGACCACAGCTCGCGCACATTGGGTACCCACGTGGGGTCGAGCAGTTGGTACTGTCCGTTGCGACGTTGCACCACCGTTACGCTGTGGTTGAACTGGTCGGCGGGGATGCGGTCGATACGCTCGCCGGCCATCGTCATAGCGGCATAGGCGTTGAATCCTGCTGTGCGTAGCATGGCTATAAGCAGGCTGGCTTTGTCCTTGCACACCCCGCAGCGGTCGGTGAAATTCATTGTGGCGTTGTGCAGGGTGTAGCCCTCGCCTTCGCCCATGCTTATGCCCGAATAGCGCATATTGTCGGCCACCCAGTGGGTGAGAATGGCTATGGAATCCTCCTCGCTTTTGGCACCGACAAGCAGTTCACGCACTTTTTTCTTCAGCTCGGGAGTGGTGTTGAAACTGCCGTAGTCCTCGTTTACACCGTAGAACCACATCGACTTGGCCTCCCAATTGGGGCTGGTAGAAAGCAACAGCTTGGTTTCCACGTCGTTGCTGGCAAGCATGGCAGGCTCGCGTTTTACAGGATTGATGTCTTTTTTGGTGAAAGTGTAGATAACACGGTCGCCTTCGAACGACTGAGCCGAGGAGAGCTCGCCGTTATACACCTTGTATTGCAAGTTTTTGTTTTTCAAAACGTTTACACGATAGACTTTTTCTTTCACCGGCTGGCTGCTCCAGAAAGGCACTATGTCGTAGAAATGGCCTTTCATGGGGGGGATGTAGCGGCTGTCGTCGTCGGCCTGCAGCAGGGCATAGGTGAAGCCTTTGCGGAAAGTCCACACCTCCACGGCGTCGCCCGGGTCGAGACGCCCCACTTCTACCATTTTCTGGCTGGCGCCCCAATAAATCATCCGTGCGGGTGCCACGTAGTCCATCACGGGGCCTGAGAGTTCCGTGGTTTCGCCGTTGGCGCGGTACACCACAACTTTCTTTATCTCCACGTATGCCGAAAGCGGGTCGTAGTCTATTTTCACCACGCTGTTGGCCTTGGCGCCGGCGTAGTTGATGATTTTCACCAGCCGGTGGCTGTTTACGTAGCTGAGGCCGGACTCTTCCATAAACACGTCGGTGCTGTCGAAGAGCGTCACCTGATTGTACGACTTGTATTTTTCGACATCGGTGTTGCGCACCAGATCGAGGTTATACTGCGCTCTGACAATCAGACAAGAGCAGGCAAGAAGCGCCATCAAAAACAATTTCGTCACTTTCATATTATAATCTATTGATTTGCAATGTTTTAACTATAAACAATTGATAACTAATCATTTCACAAAAATACATTTTTTTTGTCAAAAAAGGAAATTGAAATGACTACTCAAAGGCAAAAAAGCTATGCCTATGCCAAAATCATTTGGCGGTGTGCATTTTTTTTTGTAACTTTACAGCATCATTTCACACAACCGAAATATGGACTTAAGCACTTATTTTGAGCCTGTTAGCCTCGACGACCTCGGACTGGAGCACAGCGATTTCTTTCCGCATATAAGCGACCGCATTGTAACTTACACAGTTGAAAACGGTTTCCCCGAGACTAAAAAACAGCATCTGGCCCTACTTGGCATCAACGACGACCGCGGAGCCGTGAACAACGCCGGTTGCAAGGACGCCCCCAATGAAATTCGCAAGAAATTCTACAACCTGTCGCTACCAAGCTACGACATGAAAATTGTGGATTTGGGCAACATTGCCGCAGGCAACACCGTGGAAGACACCTATTATGCTGTAACCAATGTAATTGCAGTTCTTTTACACCGCAACATAGTGCCAATAGTGCTCGGTGGAGGTCAGGATTTTTCATTTGCCATCTACAAAGCCTACGAAAAGATGGGACAGATTATCAACATCTGCGCCATAGACCCGCGTTTCGACCTCGGCCCAGAAGACGAGGAACTCAACTCCACCTCGTACCTCAGCAAGATAATAGTGCAGCAGCCCAATTTCCTTTTCAATTTCACCAACATAGGCTACCAGAGCTACCTTGTCGACAAACAGTATGTGAAACTGATGAACGACCTCCATTTCGACGCTTTCCGTCTGGGAGTGGTGCAGAGCGAGCTCAACGAAACCGAGCCGCTTATACGCAACGCCGATTTTCTGAGCATCGACATGGCCTCTGTGCGTCAGGGCGACGCTCCCGCCAACGGCAACCCGACACCGCACGGCTTCTACGGCGAACAGATGTGCACGATGACACGCTTTGCCGGCATAAGCGACAAACTGTCGTGCATAGGATTTTTCGAGGTAAACCCCAAATACGATATCAACGGGCAGACCGCGCACCTCGTTTCGCACGCCATCTGGTATTTCATCGAAGGTTTCTACAGCCGCAAATCGGATTTCCCTTACAAGGACAAACACAACTACCGACGTTACATAGTGCCCATGATTGGCGACGACTCGATGGAAATCGTTTTCTACAAAAGCAAGAAAAGCGACCGCTGGTGGATGGAGATACCCTGTCCGCAGGAACAGCAGGACAAATACGCACGCCATCTGCTGCTGCCCTGCTCCATACGCGACTACCAGCAGGCTCTGAACAACGAGATTCCCGAACGCTGGTGGACTTTCTACAACCGCATTGTGGAATAGCCACATGCCGAAAACACCGCAAAAATAGATATTTTTACTTGTTGTAAAAAGTATAGGGGAACCACATTGTGGTTTCTAATAATTTGTGTTATCCGTAATCATGATAATTCACTAAATCAATCTTATCTGTGGTCTAAAGAAATAATTAGAAGTCCTGATAAAATAAAAATCCACCGCCGCCGTTATTGTTTTCCAAAAACCGACAAAAAGATGAGAAAAACCCTGATTTTAGCTACAGCTCTGTTTGTAAGCTTCTTGGCAAAGGCACAACAGCCACAGATAAACAACGACAAAGCTTTCGAAATATCAAAAAACCTCGAGATTTTTTCAGATGTATATAAAAACCTCCACCTCAACTACGTGGACGACCTCGAAAGCGGCAAGCTTATGAAAACCGCCATCGACGCCATGCTCGGCTCCCTCGACCCCTACACCAACTACATACCCGAGTCGGACATCGAAGACGTGAAACTGCAGATTTTCGGGCAGTACGGCGGCATAGGCTCCGTGGTGTCGCAACGCGGCGACTATGTGATAATATCCGAGCCCTACGACGGACTCCCCGCCGCTAAAGCAGGACTCAAAGCCGGCGACAAAATCGTGGAAATCAACGGCGAATCGGCCAAAGGCAAATCGGTGTCCGACGTAAGCGGCATACTGCGCGGACAAGCCGGCACCTCGCTTACTATGAAAATAGAACGTCAGGGCAAGACCCACGACATAAAGATAACCCGCGAGGAGATAAAACTGAAACCCGTGCCTTACTACGGTATGGTGGACGGCAGTTTCGGATACATCAAACTCAACGAGTTTACACAAAAATCCAGCGACGAGGTGATAGCCGCTTTCAACAATCTGAAAAACAGCAACAAAAACCTGAAAGGCATTGTCCTCGACCTGCGCGGCAACGGCGGGGGACTGCTCAACGAAGCAGTTGACATAGTGAATATTTTTGTAAACAACGGCGAACTTGTGGTGCAGACCAAAGGCAAAGTGCAGGAGAAAAACACCAAACACTACACCCGCAAACCGGCCCTCGACAAAGACATACCCGTGGCAGTGCTCATCGACGGCTACAGCGCATCGGCATCGGAGATTGTGGCAGGCAGCCTGCAGGATTTCGACCGTGCTGTGATAATAGGCTCACGCTCGTACGGCAAAGGACTGGTACAAAACATCGTGGAACTGTCGTACAACTCGCAGATGAAAGTTACCGTGTCCAAATACTTCATCCCGAGCGGCCGCTGCATTCAAGCCCTCGACTACAGTCACCGCGACGAGAACGGACGTGCCGTGAAAGTGCCCGACTCGCTCAAGACAGCCTTCAAAACCCGCAACGGACGCACCGTTTACGACGGATTCGGCATAGAGCCCGACGTGGAGGTGGAACTCGACTATATGTCGAACATCGCCGTGGCACTGCTCCAGAAAAACCTTGTTTTCGACTACGTTACAGATTTCTACTATAAGCACAAAACCATCGAATCGCCGTCGCAGTTCCGTGTTACAGACGAGATTTACAACGATTTCAAACAATACATCTCCACCAAGGAATACGAATACTCCACAGCCACCGAGAAAACCCTGAAAATGCTCCGCGAAACAGCAAAAGAGGAGAAATATCTCGATGCAATAGAAAAAGAACTTGCCGAACTTGAGAAGAAACTGCAGAGCGACAAACTCGCCGACTTGGAGAAAAACAAGGACGAAGTGAAACAAATGATTGAAGCCGAAATACTTACACGCTACTACTACGAAAAAGGCCGCACCGAAGGTATGCTGAAATACGACAAAACCCTCGCCAAAGCCATCGAGGTACTGAAGGACAAAGCTCAGTACAACAAAATACTGAACAAATAACCCGAAAGAATGCTGCGCAAGGTTCAGATGTCGTTCACACGCAAATCGGTGCACCAAAACATATTTTATCTGTTGTTGGCAGTGCTGGTGTGTGCCATGCCCACATCCAAGTTCATGATGAGCGCGATGATGATTTTCCTTGCCGCCAACTGGCTGATAGAGTGTCGTTTCCGCGAGAAATGGGAATTGGCCAAAGCCAACAAGGTGCTGTGGGCTTTTGTTGCGCTGTACGCCGTGCATCTGCTCTGGTGCCTGTTTTCGAACAATTGGGACTACGCCCTCGACGACCTGCGCAAAAAACTGCCGTTGCTCGTCATTCCACTTGTGGTGCTTACCTCCGATTTCCTCGACCGCCGCAAGATTGCACTGCTGTTGCAATTTTTCTGTCTCACTGTGGCCGTAGCGTCGGTGGTCGGGATAACCCGTTACCTCGGCAGTGCCGACATGGATTACCGCAATATGTTCCCACATTTCTCGCACATACGCTTTGCCCTCAACGTCTGTTTGGCCATGGTGCTGCTGTTGTACGCCCTGTACAAGATATATAATCGCAAAGACTTGAAATATAGATGGCTGCGTATGTTGGCAATTGTTTTGCTTGAAGCAATTTACTGCATCGTGCTTATGCTTTTGCAGTCGTACACGGCGTTTGTGATACTTTCCGTTGTTTTCGTTGTGCTTTTGGGCTGGATAGCGCTGAAAAAGAAATCCCGCCCCCTCTACCCCATCGCATTCTTTGCCGTGCTGGCTATAACGGTATTAGCCGCTTGGCTCTGTTTCTCGCATTACCGCTCCAACTACTACACTCTTAGCGACTTATCGGCAAAACCCCTTGCCACGCACACTGCGCAGGGCAACGCCTACACCCACGCCAATGACGGATTTATAGAGATGGGCAATTATACCAACAACTATGTGTGCGACACTGAGTTGCGTAGCCAGTGGGCCAAACGTAGCACGCTTGACATCGACTCGCTTACGCCGAACACTTTTGCCGTATATCCCACCCTTGTGCGTTACCTCAACGCCAAAGGTCTTACCAAGGACAGCGTAGGGGTGTCGCAACTCACCGACAAGGATATTGCTCTGATAGAGCAGGGAGTGGCAAATCCGCACTACACCAGCAATTTTGGCTTGGGCAAGATGTTCTATAGGATATTTTTCGAGTACGAATGCTACAAAAAGACCGGACTTGTGAAAAACTCGTCGTTTTTCCAGCGTCTTATGCTGTGGCAAAACGGTTGGGAGCTGTTCCTGAGCCATCCTACTTTCGGCGTAGGCACCGGCGACGTAGCCGACGAAGTGGAGAAAAACCTATCGGAACAACATTCCGAGCTTGCAGGCACGGGGATGCGCACCCACAATCAGCTCATCACCTTTTTGTTCACCTTCGGAATTGTGGGATTCGCAATAATAACGCTTGTGTTCGTGTGGGCTGTAAAAAAACACCATTTGCTAAAGTCGGCGGTGTTTGTGGCCTATCTGTGCATAGTTTTGGTGTCGTTTTTGGGCGAGGACACTCTTGAGACGGAAGCCGGTGTGGTGTTCTTTACACTGATGTTCTCGCTGCTTTCGCAGTGGGCACAGGCCTCAGCGGATGGTGGAGAAAGCCCCCTCGATATGCTTTATTGAGTGCTCCTTGGAGTTCAGCACAATAGAAATGATGTCGAACCGAACCTCTTCGGTGCGGTTGTTTTTGGTAACATAGGCGTCGGCCACGGTAATGTAGGCTTTCTGCTGGGTGCGCGACACAAAAATCTCCGGCTCGCCGAGAAAACGGCTGTTGCGGGTCTTCACCTCCACAAAAGCCAGAATATCGCCCTTTTTGGCAATGATGTCCACCTCGTGCGAAAGGTGTCGCCAGTTGGTTTCCAAAAGGGTATAGCCCTCGTTTACAAGAAATTCGCGTGCCATCTGTTCGCCTGCGACTCCAAAATCGTTATGCTCTGCCATATCTTTCAAAAAAATGGAACGGGAGGCTCCGCTTGCACGGCACACCTCCCGCAATCATTAACTTAAAACTTCAAATTCTTAAATCTTCAAGTCCAGACTGTTATCGTGCCAAGCTGCCGATGTCGCGCGGGTGCGAGCTGAGCACCGGAATGAGCGAGTGGTGTATAATCTGCTGTGCGTGGGTGCCGATAAACAGTGTGGAGAGGATGTTTTCCTGCTCGGTGGTGATAATGATAAGGTCGGCGGATATTCCCGAGGCGTACTCCAATATCTCGGCTGAGAGGTTTTTGGTGAGTATGCGTTCCGACTGGTATGGCACCCCGGCATCGCGGAGGTAGTTCTCGGCCTGACGCAGATAGATGTCGATTGTGGAGGCCTCCGACTGCTGCTCTACCAAGCCCAGCAGGTGCACCGTTGATCCGAAAAGTTTGGCCATATTCGCCACCACAGGTATTTTCTGACGTGAGTTCTCGGTCATATTGAGCGGAGCCACAATACGTTCCAAGTTTTTGTGATAGTTGAAACCCTCGCGTATGGAGAGAGTGGGGCAGTTGGCCTCCTGCACAATACGTACAGCGGTACTTCCCATCCAGTATTTCTCGAAACCTGAAGCGCCGTTGGTTCCTATCACTATCATCGATGCATTGGTACTCTCGGCCTCTTTGGCAATAACTGTGGCCACCTTTCCGTCCATTATCTTGGGTTCGATAGTGGTACGGACAAGTTTCTTGCCGTACTCCTCGGCCAGACTTTGCAGTTTTTCCATTGCCAAACCGCGCAGAGCTTTGGTCTGTTCGTCGGAAAAGAGGTTCTTCTCCTTGCACACCCATATCAGTTCGATATTGGCATTGAGCTTGTTGGCGATGTCGGTAGCCACGTCGAGAGCTACGTATGACCCTTGCGAAAAGTCGGTACCTACTATTATGGTTTTCTCGTTCATATCTGTGTTATTAATGTATCAAATAATTTATAACTACGAAAAGTATGTATTATTGTATCGGATAACAAAAAAAATAGAATAGGGGGATGAATTTATGCTGTTCAATAGACAATTTGCTTAAAGCAAAAAAAATTTTTTTGTCATTATTAAAAAAAAACGTATTTTTGCAACGAATTTGAAACAATAATTATGGGGCAATTAGCGTTTTTGAAAATGTTCATCCTTGTGTCGATACCCGTTGACATCAGAGACAACCGCCGCCACGTACATATCTTCCACAAGAATGGAAGGCACCAGCGGTCGGTTGCAAAAATTTGGATTGAGAAAAACGGGGAGCCATGTGTGGAAATAGCCTAATCAAGTCTATCGCCCAAGGAAAACAAAATGCTGGTGGATGCCATCATTGCTCACTGGGATTTCATTAACTGTAAAAGTTCACAAGGTTGTTGTTAGGCATTTGCCCTAGGGTTGGGAAATTCCGATTTCGGTGAGAAATCGGAATTTCCCAACCCTGAATTGAAGGAAAATGGCTATATTTGCAAAGGAAAACATTAATTTAAAAAC
>JAFSOU010000126.1 GCA_017443265.1 Bacteroidales bacterium
TACACGATGTGGCAAAAGTGGAAAGTACTGCCACAAGGCTCAGAATTCTGATTCTTCTTTTCATGACTTGATGTTTTTTATTGTTAAAACACTTTGCAAAATTACGCTTTTTATTCTAATTTGACAAGAAAATTGTGAAAATATTATGTGTTTAATATAAACGGCAGATGTGACAATGTGTGTATATTGTTGAAAATTAATATAATATATGTATTGTATTTTTAACGCGTCGTGTGTATGGTGGTGGTGTGTTCGGGCCGTAGAGACGATGTGCACATCGTCTCTACAAATTCCACACACATATCCGTATTTTTTTACGAAAATTACCAAAATTATCCATTAATTTATTTGTGGATAATTCATGGCAATTCGTGTTCACAAAAAAAGGGGCGAAAAATTTTTCGCCCCTACATTTTTATTACAAATTGCAAATTGCAAACTACTTCGTTCCAGTGTGTCCGAAGCCGCCGGTGCCGCGTTCGGTGTCTGTCAGGCTGTCGCATTGCTGCCACTGCACTGTTTCGTGTTTGGCAATCACCATCTGGGCTATGCGTTCGCCGTCGGTAACTTCGAAATCCTCGTTGGAGAGGTTTATCAGCAGCACGCAAATCTCGCCGCGGTAGTCGGCGTCGATGGTGCCGGGCGAGTTCAGCACTGTGATGCCTTTTTTCAGAGCCAGTCCGCTGCGCGGGCGTATCTGCGCCTCGTATCTGGCAGGCAGTTCCATAAAAAGTCCTGTCTTTACCAGACGGCGTTCCATCGGACGTATAACTATGCTGCCGTCGGGCAGAAAAGCGCGGAGGTCCATGCCTGCCGATAGCGCTGTGCCGTAGTTGGGCAGCTGGTGGTGCGAGGTGTTTACAATGCGTATGTCCATAGTGTTGTCCCTTAGTCGTTGCGTTTGGAGAGTATTTCGTCAATCATGCCGTATTCCAGCGCTTCTTCGGCGGTCATCCAGTAGTCGCGGTCGCCGTCGGCCCATATTTTGTCGAAAGGCTGTCCAGAGTGTTTGGCTATTATTTCGTAGAGTTCGTGTTTCAGTTTGCCAATTTCGCGGGCAGTGATTTCGATGTCGCTGGCCTGACCTTCGGCACCGCCGAGTGGCTGATGGATAAGCACACGCGAGTGCGACAGTGCGGCGCGGCGGCCTTTGGAGCCGGCGCACAGCAGCACGGAGGCCATGGAGGCGGCCAAACCTGTGCATACGGTCTGTATTTCGGGACTGATAAGCTGCATGGTGTCGTAGATGCCGAGGCCTGCATATACCGAGCCTCCCGGCGAGTTGATGTAGATGGTTATGTCGCGGCTGTTATCCGACGATTCGAGGAAGAGCAGCTGTGCTTGGATAACATTGGCCACGGTGTCGTCGATAGGCACGCCGAGGAATATGATGCGGTCCATCATAAGGCGCGAGAAAACGTCCATCTGTGCCACGTTGAGCTGGCGCTCTTCGATGATGGTGGGGTTGAGGTAGTTGGTTACCACCGAGGTGTATTTGTCGAAAGTGGTGCTGCTTATGCCGCGGTGTTTGATTGCGTATTTGCGGAATTCGTCCATGATGAATATAGTTTTGTTTGTTTTTATAATTAATTATCTTTCAATAAATTCGGTCGTCGTTGGCGGGTGCGTTCCACCGATTGTTCGTAGCGCCATTGTTCTATTTTTGCGTGGTTGCCCGAGAGCAGTATGTCGGGCACTTTCCAGCCACGGAAATCCACGGGGCGCGTATATGCGGGCGGTGATATTAGGTTGTCCTGAAAGGAGTCGGAGAGTGCGGAGGTCTCGTCGCCGATAACGCCGGGTATCAGTCGTGTTACGCTGTCCACAATTACAGCCGCCGCCAGTTCGCCGCCGGTAAGCACGTAGTCGCCTATGGATATTTCGAGGGTGATGAAATGTTCGCGTATGCGTTCGTCGATGCCTTTGTAGTGTCCGCAGAGTATCATCACGTTGTTTAGCAGCGATATTTGGTTGCTGCGGTGTTGCGAGAGCAGTTCGCCGTCGGGGGCGGTGTATATTATTTCGTCGTAGTTGCGTTCTTTTTTGAGGTCTTCGATGCACAGTGCCACGGGTTCGATGCCTATCACCATGCCGGCACCGCCGCCGTAGGCGTAGTCGTCAACGCTGCCGTAGTTGTTTTGCGAGTAGTCGTGCAGGTCGTGCAGGTGTATCTCGGCCAGTTGTTTGTTCTGGGCTCTTTTCAGGATTGATTCCTGAAAGAACGACGACAACATGTTTGGAAACAATGTAATAATATCGAAGCGCATAACTTGTTAAGTGTTACGTTTTGCGTAAAAATGCTAATTGAGGATGCTCGGTCCTTAGCGGACGCGGATTTTCTGTCCCAGACGCAGTGTGCTGTTCTGGCGTATGCCGTTAAGCTGGCACAGGCGTTTCACCGAGGTGTGGTTGCGCGAAGCAATGGCTCCGAGGGTGTCGCCTTTGCGAACGGTGTGGTATTTGCCGCCGGATTTTGCTGCCGATTTGCGGGCATATTGCACGTTGCTGTTTTTATGGCGGAACAGGCTGCTATTCACGTTCAGCGTGTCGCAGACAAGTTGTTTTGTTTCGAAATTCACAATGGCTTCGGGGTTCATGGCGGAGCCGAGGTAACGTGTCTCGAAATGCAGGTGGCTGCCGAAAGAGCGTCCGGTGTTGCCTACTAGACCTATCTCGTCGCCGGCTTTCACTTTCTGTCCGCTGGTTACTTTTATTTTCGAGAGGTGTGCGTAGTAAGTCTCAACGCCGTTGGTGTGGCGCACCACAATAAGGTTGCCGTACGATTTGTTGTATTTGGCTACACGTACGGTGCCGTCGAAAGCGGAGTAAACGGGAGTTCCGGTAGGGCAGGCGAGGTCCATGCCGTAGTGGAAACGGCGGCGGCGCGGTCCGAAACGCGAACTGATGTGGTAGTCGGTTACTGGGCAAACGAATTTGGCTTTGTTGCCATGAAGCAGAGGAATCACTGCGGTGGAATCGCTGTTTAAGGCGCCAAAGCCGCTGTAATGTATTGCGTTGGTGTCGAAACTGGCGTAAAGGATGTCGTATTCGCTTTTGGCACCAGGGTCTTCTTCACCGTTGTTCTCGTTTTCCAGTTGTTCAAAATATTTCTTTTTGAGGTAGTGTTCGGTGCGTTTGTAGCTGTTGGTGTCGTTTTTTTTGGAAACGCCGGCCACGGTGCGGGTGGATGTTTTTTCGGATGTGGCGGTGCGGCGGTTTTCTGTCGGGGTGTATTCGATTTTTACGTTTTCGTAATCGTCATCGGGGTAGAGAAGGTCGAGGCTGTTCACCTGATAAACGGAGCGTTGGCTGTGGTTTCTGTTGTTGTTTTGTGCTTTGGTTACATTGCCGGCGGTTAAAATAAGTACCGATACCGATGCGATTAGGATTGTTTTTATCTTCATAACTGCTTGTTTTACTTTGTTATAACGCTTTTGCTGTTTTTGTGTTTCGGGAATGGAACCCCTCTGAAAAAACGTTTGCAAAGTTAGTGTTTTTTTTTGAGATAACCAAATTTTTTTTCATTTTTTTTCAAAATTTGTCTATTTGCGGAAAAAATCGTATATTTGCAATTTTGTATTGTTATTAAAAAAGTTGATAAGTATGAAGATATTTCGATTGCTGCCTGTTGCTTTTGCGGCACTTTTTGCCTTTGCCGCCTGCAACAACGAGTTCTCTCCAAACGCCGAATGGCAGGAGACTATGGTGGTTTACGGCTTGCTCGACCAGGGCGACGACACCACGTGGATACGTGTGCAGAAATGCTTTCTTGGCGAGGGCGATATGCTGGCCATGACTTCGATAATGGACTCGTCGAACTATGCCGAAGGGGAGTTGGATGTGAGTGTGGTTGAGTGGAACGCTGAAGAGAGGGCGTCGGGAATGTTGCAGAAGACTTCGGAAACGGGCAAGGTGTTTGATTTCCATTACAAAATGCTGTCCGACAAGCCCGAAGGCGGTTTCTACGCCCCGCAACAACCGGTTTATTTCTGTCGCACCAAAGGGCAGCTCGACAACAGCAAAGTGTATGAGCTGCGTGTTCAAAACCGCACAACAGGCAAAACAGTTACGGCCGAGACGTCGCTCATGGGAACCATCGACCCCAATGCAATCAAGGTTAACAACAGCCAGATAGGCAGTTTCGGTTTTTTGTCGGGCAAGGCCACCATCAGCTGGAACAATGTGCCGCGTGCCCGTGTTTTTCAGCCTATGATTCGTTTCTTGTACCGCAATGTGGGCAGCGACTCGCTTATTAACATCGACATTTTGTGTCCCACCAAGGAGGTTACCAACGAGCTTGTGATCAATTCGCAGGTTTCGCAGGTGTTTTTCGGTAACGAACTCACAAAGCAGATCAAGGACCACGAAACCCTCAAGAATCTGCACGACAGTATAACTCTTTATCTTTTTGCCGGCGACGAGAATTTCAAGATGTACCGCAGTGTGTCGGCGCCGCCCACTACCATAGTTCAGGAGCGCGGCATCTACACCAATATCAACGGCGGCTTGGGCGTTTTCGCCTCACGCAGCACCCATGTGAGCCGCTCGTTGAAGGTTCCCCTCGACGCCAATTCGGAATACCGCCGGTTTTTGAAAAGTCTTAATATCGGTTTCTGACTCATATTCGTAATAGGTTGATAAACAGCAAATAAAAAACAAGGTTCGATTGAAAAAGGTGCTTAAAATAACGGGCCGCGTGCTGTTGGGATTTTTTCTGACGGTTTATGTGCTGGTGGCGCTTGCCAACTATTCGGTGGTGCAGTCGCTGCTTGGCTCGTGGGCTTCGTCGTACCTTTCCAATGCCACCAATTCGGAGATACGTATCGGCTCGTTGGGCATCAACTTGTTCCATCATGTGCGTATGCACGATGTGCTGGTGTGCGACCCGCAGGGCGATACCGTGCTTTGCTGCAAGCGTCTGACGGTGCGTTTCGACGGTTTTCCGGTCGGTTCCAACGGCATCAACCTGCGCCGGGTGTCGTTGCGCGACGGATTTTACAACCTGGTCATAACCGAAGATGGCATCAACCTCAAGTTTTTGATAGACTTTTTCAAGTCGGAGAAGAAGAAAGAAACGAAGCAGGGCGGCGAGTTTGTGGTACGTGTTAACAGTGTGAACCTTCGCAATATGCGTTTCAGGATGCGGCTGAAGAACTATCAGAGCCACTATCACGAGCACGGCATCAATCCCCTTGCGATGGACTATTCCGACATCAACCTGCAGGTGCGTAACTTGCGGGTGCTAAACGATAATATCACGCTGAAAATGGAGTCGATGTCGGCGGTGGAGAAAAGCGGTTTTGCTATGCGCAACTTTTCGGGATATGTGTATGTTACACCCAACGGCATAAGTGTTACCGATATGGACCTTGAGACAGACGACACCCACCTGATGGGCGACGTGTTGCTGAAATACGACGGCTGGGACGATATGAGTGATTATATCAACAATGTGCACATGCTGGCCGATTTCAAGGAGGGGAGCGTCGGCGGGATGAAGGACGCCGCCTACTGGGCTCCCGTGCTGTGGCCGATGGAGGAGCAGGTACAGCTGTCGGGACTGTTTTACGGTCCGGTGAGCGACCTGCACGCCGAGAATGTTTCGCTGGCTTTCGGTAACGACACACGTCTTACGCTGAACGGCTATATCACCGGACTTGTCGATATGAAAAACACCATCATCAACGGGCAGATTACCAATATGACTACCAGCGTCGACGACTGGCATCAGATATTGTACCCCGAGAGGATGGGGCCGTTGAAGCTTCCCAAACAGCTGGCGGCACTCTCGCCCTTGGCTATTGACGAAATAACCTTTATAGGTACCATCGACGAGTTTATGGCCACAGCCAACATAAACACCGCCGCCGGCAACATAACCGCCGATGCCATTATGCAAAAGGATTCACGGACAGGCGATTACCAATATATTGGCAGTCTGAAATCCGACTATTTCGCCTTGCGGCAACTGTTTCCAAACGAATATGTGTCGTCGCTGGGCTTCGATGTTACCCTGCAGGGCGCCAGTCTGCAATTCGACAGTTTGCAGCTTTCGGCCAACGCCATTATTCACAATGTGGCGATGCATAATCAAAAAATCGACTATGTGGAAGTTAATGCCGAGGTGAACGGCCGTGCCGTGGATGCCGACATAAGTGTCCAAGACCCATTGGCGGATGTCACTATTTCGGCCTCTCTGGATTTCGGACAGACGAACAACATATATTCGGCCACCGCCAATATCGAAAATTTTGATCTGGCACGGCTCAAACTGATAAACACCGAGGATTCGACACTGTCGCTTTCCACTCAGGTGAGCGTGAACTTGGAGGGCAACAAGTTGGACGAGCTGGTGGGCTCGGTTTTGCTCACCAACACCGATGTGCAGCTGCCCGACCGCACCATACACCTCGACGAACTGTCGCTGCTGTCGCGAAATATGGACGACTACAAGAACATAACCCTCGACTGCGATATGCTGCATTTCGTTACAAAAGGGTATCTCACATACTCCGACTTGGGCAAGGTCGCCCGTGCCATTTGCGACAATTATGTGCCGGTGTACTACAATCCGTTCTATGGCAGTACCGACACTTCGGCAATAAAGCCATCCACCGATTTCAGTTTTGAGTTGCACTACACCGATTCGGCCAACGTTCTTGCCAGCATAGTTCCCGGACTAAGCCTGTCCACTGGCACCACCATAACAGGGCATTACAACAATGTGGAGTCGTTGCGTATGCAGGCCAAGGCCGATAGTTTGCGCTACGGCTCGTTGATAGCCAATGCGATAACCATAAACGGCAGCGACAACGGAGGATTGTTTAATTTGTCGGTGGGCGTGGACGACTTGTCGTATGGCTCGGCAGCGGCTATGAAGAATGTCAACCTTGCTGTGCAGAGTAGGAGCGAGGAGACCGCCTTAAAACTTGCGTGGGACGACCATCGTACAGCGCCGTCGCAGGGCGACCTCAATTTGCATCTGCAAAGCACTCCGGAGCGCAACATACTAACGGTGCTCAACTCCACTTTTGCCGTGAAAGGCGAGAAATGGCAGGTGGCCGACAACAACACCATCACTTTCGGCTCGGGACTTCTGCATGTCGACGGACTGCATGTGAGATCGTCGCAGCAGTCGTTGCTAATCGACGGACACGTGAGTCCCGACAGCACCGACGCCATCAACGTGCGGTTCGACAAGTTCGACGTAAGCACTTTCAACATACTGCTCGACGATGTGGGACTTACTGTGGCCGGCTCCCTCGACGGCAACCTTTCGGTGAGGGACTTTTACAAAACCATCTACTACGACGCCAATATGGACATCGAGGACTGGCAGCTCAACGACCGCAATATGGGCAATGCCAAGATACTCTCGCGCTGGGACGCCGACAAACGGCGCATAGCAGTGCTGCTCACCTCGGTGATGAGCGACGACTCTGTGGTGCGCTATCCCATCAATATGAAAGGGTTCTACTATCCCGAAGATGGCGGCAAGCTCGATTTCGACGCAGCCTTCAACGGTTTCGACCTTAAATCGGTGGCACCGTACCTCAAGTCGTTCTCGTCGCAGTTCGAGGGCGGACTGCACGGCAATTTCGCCGTAAACGGCACGGTGAACGAACCACGGGTGTCGGGCGAGGCAGTGTTCGAAGACGGACTGATAAAAGTGGATATGTTCAACACTGTTTACCACTTTTCGGACACGGTGTTTTTCGAAGGCAACCAGATACTGCTCAAGGATTTCGAGTTCAGCGACGCGAACAAAAACTCGGCCTTTGTGAACGGCACCGTGAGCCACGACTATTTCAAGGATTTCGCCGTGGATCTGTCGGTGGAGTCGGACAATATTATGGTGATGAACACTACCTCGGCCATAAGCGATAATTTCTACGGCACCATTTTTGCCAATGTGAACGGCACCGTGAAAGGCCCTGTGAACAATATCTCCGTTGCGGCCAACGCCACCACCAACCCCGGTAGCACTTTCGCCATCCCGCTGAGCGACCAAGTACAGATTTCGGAGCAGAATTTCATACGTTTCACCCCCAAAGAGCGGGGCAGGCGTACCGTGGCGCGTCAACGGACGCAGAGCAACAGCCGATACAAGGTGATAGTGAACCTTACTGCCAATTCGAACGTGAAACTGTCGATGCCGATGGATTTCAGCCAGCTCACTGCCATGGTGGCGGCAACAGGCAACGGCAACCTGCAACTTAATATCGCGTCGGGCAGCGACTTTTCGCTATCTGGCGATTATATAATACAGTCGGGCTCCTTCAAGATAGACCTTATGGATTTGGTTTCGAGGGAGTTGACGTTGGAGAACGGCAGCTCGCTGACATGGACCGGCAATCCAACGGGAGCCAATATCGATATCAAGGGCGTGTATGCACAGCGCGTGAGTCTGGCGTCGCTGTATGCCGGACAGTCGTCGCTGGAGCAGACGGCAAAGACTGTGAATGTAGAGAGCATAATTGCTTTGAGCGGACAGCTGCTCAACCCCACCATAAAATTCGATTTCCGTCTGCCAAACGCCGACCAGAGCACCGAAGAGGAGGTTTTTGCAATCATAGACCGCACCAACGAGCGCGAGATGATAAACCAGACGGTGTCGCTGCTGGCATTCAACCAATTCTATTCGCCGTCAACAAATGCGGGTTCGTTCGACGCACTTTCCAGCGGCATAGGCATAGCCGCCAACACGGTGAGCAGCGTGGTGTCGAGTATGGTGGAGTTTGTGGATGTGAATATCAACTATAAGTCGGGCGACGAACTGGTTACCAATCAGTTGGATATAGACATAAGCAAAGAGTGGAACCGTTTCTATTTTGAAACCACTTTCGGTATCGGCGGCGACGCCCGCACCATCAACCAACTCGACAACGGCAGCGCCAACACCATCATAGGCGACGTGCTGTTGGGGTACAAAATTTCGCCCAATTTCCACCTTATAGCTTTCAACCGCTCCAACGCTAACGACTATACCAAACAGGATATGCCTTATACTCAGGGAGTTGGTGTTAAATACAGCAAGGATTTCGACACTTGGAAATCGTTGTTTGCACCCAAGAAAAAGAAAAAGGTCACAACAACGAAGCAAAAAGAGAAAAAGAAATGAACGAGGTGCGCAAGATATTGGTAATCAGATTCAGCTCGATTGGCGACATGGTGCTCACAACACCTGTGGTGCGATGCCTGAAACGGAAATATCCCGACGCCGAAATCCATTACCTTACAAAGAAGAAGTTTGCTCAGGTGCTTGCAAACAATCCGTATATAAGCAAGATGCATCTATTGTCGGACAATCTGCCGGAATTGCTGAAAGAGTTGCGAGCCGAGCGTTTCGATTTTGTGGTGGACCTGCATCGCAACTTGCGTTCGCTTCGGGTGAAGCTGGCTTTGCGTAGGCCGTCGGGCACTTTTCCGAAACTCAACCTGCGTAAATGGTGGTACGTGCGCACCAAACGCAAGGGCGTGATGCCCGATGTGCATATAGTGGACCGCTATTTCGATGCCGTAGCCAAACTCGATGTGAGCAACGACAAAGCAGGGCTGGATTTCTTTGCCGCCCCCGAACCGGATTTCGCCTTGCCTTTCGAAAGATACGTAGCCGTGGTGTGCGGAGCCACCTACACCACCAAGCAGATTCCAGCAGAGACTGTATGCCGTCTTGCAGCCGACAGACGTTATAACTTCGTGCTTCTGGGCGACGCCAACGACGGGCGGCGTATCGAAGCCGTCGGCGCTGAGTTTGGCGGCAACGTGCGCAATTTCTGCGGACAGACCACGCTCAACCAGTCGGCCTTGCTGGTGCAGAACGCCGAGGCGGTGATAACCTCCGACACGGGTCTGATGCACATAGCCGCGGCCTTTGGCAAGAGGATTGTGGCGGTGTGGGGCAACACCACGCCGCAACTGGGCATGTACCCATATATGCCGCAGAAAATAGACGGTTTTGTGAACGTTGAGAAAGATCTGCCCTGCCGTCCGTGCAGCAAGCTTGGCTACCGCAAATGTCCCAAAGGTCATCTGCGGTGCATGAAGGATATTTCGGCAGAGGAAATTTTGGAGGGGGTGGAGGAATTAATTAGGAATTAGTATTTGAGAATAAGTAATTGGGAATGAAAAATGGTGGACGCAGAACGGCATAGTAAAGATATTCTGGCATTCATTGATGTCGAAGTGAGTGTGGGTGATAATAAGGTCCACGATTTCGGCGCTTACAAGGAACCGGATTTGTCGTTGCATACAGGAGTGAAACATGATTTTCTCTGCTTTTTAGGTGATGCTGACTATATCTGCGGTCATAATATCGTTCATCACGATTTGAAATATTTGCCGAAATTAACTGTAGCTCCCCGTCATTTTATTGATACACTGTATCTTTCGCCTCTGCTTTTTCCGAAACGGCCGTATCATAAACTGCTGAAAGACGATAAGTTGCAGACCGAAGAGCTGAACAACCCTCTCAACGACTGTCTGAAAGCCAGAGCTCTTTTCTACGACGAACTAAATGCATTCGAGGAATTGCCCGATGCTTTGAAAGAAATATACGCTTCACTTCTGTCTGACAAAGAGGAATTTAAGGGCTTTTTTGAATATTTGGATAGCGGAATAAGGACGGACTTCGACGTTACTGTTGCCATTAAAGAGCTATTTTTTGGAAAAATATGTTCGCACAGCCGTGTAGATTTGCTTGTGAAGAAGTATCCTGTGGAGCTGGCATATACACTGGCGCTTGTCTATGCCGACGACAGCTATTCGGTAACACCGTCATGGCTGCGGTTCAACTATCCTCAGATAGAGAATGTCGTAAAACTGTTGTGCAACTCACCCTGCCATAAGTCCGACTGTCCTTATTGCCATAATAAACTCGACATCCATAATGGACTGCGCGAAGTGTTCGGGTTCGACGAATTCCGCAAGTTCGACGGCGAGCCCATGCAAGAAAATGCTGTTCAGGCAGCAATGGACGGGGAATCGCTGCTTGCGATATTCCCGACGGGCGGCGGCAAGTCGCTAACTTTTCAGCTGCCGGCAATTATGTCGGGGCGTGCGGCGCATGGGCTTACGGTGGTTATTTCCCCGTTGCAGTCGTTGATGAAGGACCAAGTGGACAACCTTTCGGAAAACGGTATAACCGAAGCAGTTACCATCAACGGTTTGCTCGATCCGGTCAATCGTGCCGATGCTTTCGAACGGGTGGCAAACGGAAGCGCCACACTGCTTTACATCTCGCCCGAGATGCTTCGCTCCAAAACCATTGAAAAGCTGCTGATTTCGAGGAATATAGTGCGGTTTGTGATAGACGAGGCACACTGTTTTTCGTCGTGGGGACATGATTTCAGGGTGGATTATCTGTATATCGGCGATTTTGTCAAGAAACTCCAGGAAAAGAAGAATCAGCCGCTGCCCATTCCGGTGTTGTGTTTCACAGCCACGGCCAAACAGAAGGTAATAACCGACATCTGCGACTATTTCAACCGCAAACTCGGGCTGAACCTTAGGATATTTGCCTCGTCGTCGGAGCGGAAAAACCTGCACTATTCCGTTATCTATTCGGAGACAGAAGAGGATAAATATAACAAGCTCCGCGAACTGATGTTGTCGAATACTTGTCCTACAATAATATATGTGTCGAGGACGAGAAGGACATTCGAGCTTGCAGAAAAACTCACCAACGACGGATTGAAAGCCCTCCCGTTCAACGGACAGATGGAATCCAACGACAAAATTGCCAACCAGAATGCCTTTATAGCCAACGAGGTGCAGGCCATGGTGGCAACGTCGGCATTCGGTATGGGGGTGGATAAAAAGGATGTCGGACTGGTCATCCATTATGATATTTCCGACTCCCTCGAAAACTATGTCCAGGAAGCAGGCCGCGCAGGCCGCGACCCAAAAACCTCTGCCAAGTGCTATGTGCTTTACAGCGACAGCGATTTGGACAAACATTTTATCCTGCTCAATCAGACAAAGGTTAGTATCAGTGAGATACAACAGGTGTGGAAGGCGATAAAAGATTTTACCCGTAAACGTGAGTATGTGTGTTGTTCGCCTTTGGAGATAGCTCGTCAGGCGGGGTGGAACGAGGATGTTTCCGACGTCGAGACACGTGTGAGGACTTGTGTGGCTGCCCTGGAGGAGGCCGGATATGTGAGCAGGGGAAACAATGTGCCGCATGTCTTTGCCACAGGCATTATGGTGAAGAATATGGACGAAGCCCGTAAGCGGATAACTGAATCGTCGCTTTTTGCCAACGACAAAGCAAGGCAGGACGCCGCAAGGATTATTAAATCGCTTATTTCAAAGAAATATGTTAACGAGTCGGCCGGCGACGAGGCGGAGTCGCGTGTGGATTATCTGCCGACATTCTCGGAATGAGCAAGGAGAATGTTATAGGAGCTGTCTCCACAATGCGTCAGGAGGGTATCTTGGCCGATTCTAGTGATATGTCGGCGTTTATCGACACATCGGAACAGAAGTCGCAGAAAATTTTTGAGGAATTTGCCAAACTGGAGCGTTTCATCATAACCCAGATTGCCGACAAAGAGACGGAGTTGTCGTACAAGGCCATTAACGAACAGGCACAGCGCAATGGATTGAAATCCAACGTGAAGAATATCAGGATTTTGCTCTATTTCCTTGCGGTGAAGTCGTACATTCGTAAAAAAGAGAGTCCTCGCAATGGTATTGTGAAAGTGGTTCTAACTCAGCCCATTGAACAAACTTTGCGAAAGCACGAGAAACGTGTCGGCATTTGCAAGTATATAATCAGCCGGCTGTACTCCGAAGCCGCACAAAAACCGCCACTCGACCACAAAAGCGTGTTGGTGCAGTTTTCGGTAACATCGTTGCTGAAGGGGTATCTCAGCGAGCAGAAGAACACCCTCTTCCAGAATGAAGAATGCACTGTCAGCGACATTGAGGACGCTTTGCTGTATCTTTCCAAGATTGGGGCTATGAAGCTCGAAGGCGGTTTTCTTGTTATATACAACGCAATGGAAATCCACCGGCTGGCGGATATGAAATACAGCTACAAGCGCGAGGACTATCGAATGCTTGATGAGTTCTATAAACAGAAAATCAGGCAGATACATATTGTTGGTGAGTATGCAAACCTTATGGTGAAGGATTACGACGCAGCCCTGCAGTATGTGCAGGATTATTTTCAGATGGATTTCAAGAAATTTATTTCCAAGTATTTCCAAGGCGAGCGTTTGGCTCAGATAGACAAAAACATAACTCCAGAAAAATACCGAAAACTGTTTGGCGAACTTTCTGACCGTCAGCGCGAAATTATTACCGACAAGGAGTCGAAATATATTGTTGTGGCGGCGGGTCCCGGCAGCGGCAAAACGCGTGTGCTTGTACATAAACTGGCGTCGTTACTTCTTTTGGAGGATGTGAAACACGAGCAACTGTTGATGCTGACCTTCTCGCGGGCTGCTGCCACGGAGTTCAAACAGCGTTTGATAGAACTGATAGGAAATGCCGCTCATTATGTGGAAATCAAGACTTTCCATGCCTTTTGTTTCGATATTTTGGGAAAGGTGGGGAATTTGGACGATGCAGTGGATGTGGTGAAACGTGCCACGCAAATGATTGAAAACGGAGAAGCGGAACAGGGTAAGATAAACCGTTCGGTGCTGGTGATAGACGAAGCTCAGGATATGGATGCCGACGAATACGCTCTTGTAAGGGCCATGATGCGAAACAACGAAGCGATGCGCGTTATTGCCGTAGGCGACGACGACCAGAATATTTACCATTTCAGAGGTTCCGACAGCCGTTACATGCAGTCGTTTGTCGACGAGATGGAAGCGGTGAAATACGAGATGACCGAGAATTTCCGAAGTGCCAAGCCTATTGTCGATTTTGCCAATTGTTTTGCACAGCGCATCTCCAACAGAATGAAAACCAGCCCGAACACCGCAGTGCCGAAGGGCAAGGGCATAGTCGCCATCACACAATGTCGGTCGTTGAATCTGGAAGTCCCTGTGGTGAACACCATCGAAGCCACCTATCAGGGCGAACGGGCCTGTGTGCTAGCCCGCACAAATTACGACGCGTCGCAGGCTTTGGGGCTCCTCAACAAGAGTGGCATACCCGCCAAACTCATACAATCCACCGACGGTTTCAGGTTTGGTAATTTGGCCGAAGTGAGGTTTTTCCTGAAAGCGATCGACAAGGGACTGCAAAGTCCGGTGATAAGCGAGGAACGTTGGGAAAACGCCAAATCTAAGACATTGGATTTGTATGGAAGAAGCGCCTGTATAGACTATATACGTGAATTTTTCGAAGCGTTCGAAAGCACCAACCGCACAAAATATCGTAGCGATTTGGCCGACTTTGTGTTTGAGTCGTCTTTGGAGGATTTCTGCACGGGAGGACAAAGCACCATACTGATTTCCACCATACACAAGTCGAAAGGCCGCGAGTTCGACACGGTATATCTCTATGTTGAAGGAGATTATGCCAAGAACGACGATGAGTTGCGAACGCTCTATGTGGGTATGACAAGGGCGAAACGAAATCTTTACATCCATTGCAACACCGATTTGTTTACAGAAAAAGAAAAGACAAAAGCTATATTTAACAACGACACAGAGCCTTATCCCGACCCCGACGAGATAACTCTTCAGCCAATGCTCAAAGATGTCTATCTTGATTTCTTCAAACCTCATAAGGATGTGATTTTGAAACTTGTAAGTGGCGATTCCCTAATTTTCGACAAAGGCTTTCTATGGACAACCGATGGCGAGAGAATAGCATCGTTGTCAATGAGTTACCGCAAGCAGCTCGATGAGTGGTATGCGAAAGGGTTTGAAGTGGTGTCGGCGAGTGTCGCCTACATCATAGCTTGGAAAGGTAAGGACGAGCCTGAGGATGCCGAGGAGACAGCCGTGATGTTGCCCGAATTGGTGCTGAGGCAAAGGAAAGAGTAATATGAGTTTAGTTGAAAAGTGATTGCAAAAACATAATTGTCAAGTATGGAAATGGTTGATAACATAAACATTCGGAAAATATGACAAATATTGATATTACAGGGATAGTGATAAGCGTGGTGCTTGTTGGTGTGGTGCTTTTGGGAGCGCTGTTTTTCAAGAAACGGTCGGCGCAGAGCCGGCAATCCGCAGATAAGTCGGACAACAAAGGGTGCAGCATTGCATTTTATGTCTTTCTGGCCTTGATTATTGTGACTTGGATTGTGGCTTACATCCTTTATAGGTGGCACTTCTCCGGCAGTTGATGTCGTTTTGGACACAAATAAAACGGGGCCTCCGTATCTGGAAGCCCCGTTCTTGTTTTGTATAAAAATCAATAATTATTCGAACGAGAGTATTGCTTTTTTGATAATCTCGATAGCTTCGCGGAGCTGCTCTTCGGTGATAACCAGCGGAGGAGCGAAACGGATGATGTGCTGGTGGGTGGGTTTTGCCAACACGCCCATGTCGCGCATCTTCAGACATACGTCCCAAGCCTCTTTTCCGTCTTTCGGGCGGATGATAACGGCGTTGAGCAGTCCTTTACCGCGCACTTTCTCTATCATCGGCGATTTCACTTTGCTTATCTCTTCGCGGAAAATCTTGCCGAGACGTTCGGCGTTTTCCATAAGGTGCTCGTCTTTAATCACCTGCAGGGCTGCGATGCTGACTTTGGCTGCTATGGGGTTGCCGCCGAAAGTGGAGCCGTGTTCGCCGGGTTTTATGTTGAGCATGATCTCGTCGTCGGCCAGCACCGCCGAAACGGGCACCACGCCGCCGCCGAGGGCCTTGCCGAGTATCAGCAGGTCGGGACGCACGCCTTCGTGGTCGCAGGCCAGCATTTTGCCGGTACGGGCTATGCCGCACTGCACCTCGTCGGCCATAAACAGCACGTTGTATTTCTTACAGATGTCGTAGCATTTTTTCAGGTAGCCGTCGTCGGGTACGTAAACACCGGCCTCGCCTTGGATGGGTTCCAGCAGGAATCCGGCGATTTTCTTGCCATGTTCGGCAAGCACTTTTTCAAGAGCGTCGGGGTCGTTGTAGGGTATGCGGATGAAACCGGGGGTCATAGGACCGTAGTTGGCATACGATTCGGGGTCGTTGCTCATGGTGATGATGGTGATGGTACGGCCGTGGAAGTTGCCTTCGCAGCAAACTATCATCACTTCGTCGTTGGGTATGCCTTTTTTCACCACACCCCAGCGGCGGGCCAGCTTAAGGGCGGTTTCGTCGGCTTCGGCGCCGCTGTTCATAGGCAGCACTTTGTCGTAGCCGAAGTATTCGGTAACGTATTTCTCCCATTCGCCGAGGCAGTTGTTGTAGAAAGCGCGGCTGCTGAGGGTGAGCTCGTGGGCCTGGTCGCACAGGGCTTTCACTATCTTGGGGTGGCAGTGGCCTTGGTTTACAGCCGAATAGGCCGAGAGGAAATCGAAATAGCGTTTGCCTTCGCAGTCCCAAACAAAAGGACCTTCACCTTTGGCCAGCACCACTGGCAGCGGATGGTAGTTGTGAGCACCGTAACGGGCTTCCATCTCCATGTATTGTTCTGATTTTGTCATATTTAAGCGTTTTTTTGATGTTTTTTTTGATGTTTTTAAAGTGCAAAAATACATTTTTTGTCCCAACTAAACAACTTTTACGGCCGTTTTTTTTTCACCGGCTCTGTTGAAAAAAAATGCCTGTTTTGATAAAGTTATTATTTTTTTTCCGTATTTTTGCAAAAAATAATTTAATTCTAATTTATATATCTTTTATTATGGAAGAAACAATCAACACCCCGCAAAATGAAGCTCCGCAGCAGAATAATGCTCCGCAGCAACCAAACAAGGTTTTCTCAATTTTGGGTTATATCGGCGGCATAGTACCGTTCAGCCCTGCTTTTCTGTTTCCCTTGCTGGGCGACAAGAGCGAAAAAGGCCGTTTCCACGCTAATCAGACTATGGTTCTGTTTATTTGCCTCACAGGATTGTGGATTCTCATCAAATGGATTATCAACCACATACTCGTCAGAAATTTTGTTTGGGAAATAGCTTTCCATTCGGGAGCAATTTATTGGATTTACATGCTGTTCCAAATACTATTTTGGGTCGCTTGGATTTTCCTCACAGTAATATCCATCATTGGCATGGTGGCTGCCTCCAAAGGCGAATGCAAAGAACTGCCTTTGATTGGTAAAATCAAAATACTGAAATAAAGGTTAGCGTTTCCTATACATAGTCCCGCCTGCGTTGCAGACGGCATTTTTTTTTGCGCCAGACAATGCTCTGAAATAAAAATGGAGTGGAAATAGGCAAAAAAACATTACCTTTGCATAAGGGCTGAGACAAGCCTGAACAACAACAACCATTTGTAAACAAAATAGTTATGGTAGATATTATCCGGATTTTGGCAACGATAGTTTACCTTTTCGGCGTCCCGTTCGGCATTATGCTTCTTGCCAAACGATGGACCTTTATCAATAAGATTAGTCCCATGATGGTGCTGTATATCATCGGCCTGGCGGTGGGCAACAGCGGACTTGTGGACACAACCGTATTTGGAACAAGCGAAATGGTTTCCAATGTTACCGTGCTTGTCGCTATCCCGTTGATGCTCGTCTGCTGCGATTTCAAAGGGTGGTCCACCAAAAACGTGGCCAAAGCCTTTTTCACCGGACTTGCCAGCGTTCTCATCGTCATCCTTGCGGGATATTTCATCTTCCGTCCCGAATGCGAGACGCTCTCGTACGACAACTACGCCAAGGTAAGTGCCGTAATGACAGGTATTTACACCGGAGGCATACCCAATATCGGTGCCATAAGCAAAGCCGTGGCTCTGCCCAACGACCTATACCTGCTTGTTACCAGCTACGACCTGATAATCACCGGGTTGTACCTTATTTTCGTTATCTTTTTCGGCAAAATCGTTTTCCGCAAACTCCTGCCGCCTCAAACACCTGTCAACGAAGATGTGATTGTAGAAGCCGAGGTGGCCAATACCGCCCGAGGCCGATGCTTTTGGAGCAAAGTTTCGGCGGTTGGCATAGCTCTGGCGGTGGCTGCTGTGGCCTACGGCGTTTCCATGGTGATACCCACCGACAATAGCGTGGCTGTTATCATCCTTGTCCTCACCACTTTGTCTCTGGCGTTGTCGTTCTGCAAGCCTCTGAAACGTTTTCTGGGTAACACCTTCGACCTCGGACTCTATTTCGTTTATGTGTTCTGCCTGAGCATCGCCACCATGGTTAACATCCACGACCTCGACCTTATAGGCAACTTACACATACTGTGGTACATAGCCTTCACTATTTTCGGTTCACTGGTGCTGCAGATACTTTTTGCCAAGATTTTCCGCATCGACGGCGACACCGTCCTTGTGTCGTCGATAGCTTTGATAAACTCACCGCCTTTTGTGCCGATGGTGGCAGCCATACTAAAAAACCGCGACGTGGTTATCGTCGGCCTTGCCATAGGACTGCTGGGCTACGCCATAGGCAACTACCTCGGCATAGGCATTTATTATCTTTTGAGGTAATTCGTTTTTAATTTGAAAATGAATATCGCTGGCGACTGGCAACAGATGTCCGGCAAATTATTCTTTTTCAAATTTGAACAAGGCGCACGGATTCGCCATAGTTCTGGTCGGAGTCGCCCACGGTTACATTGCCTGCGTCGAAGTATAGCCGCCACGCATTGTTGGAACCGTTAGGTGTGGACGACCTATAGCAGCCTTTAACTCCGGCAAAACACAAGTTGTTCTGGTCGTTTTTTACGAACCCTGCTGCGGGCAGAAAAATGGAATTACCATTCACACCTGTTATGCGGCAACCATTTCCTGTCCATGTCCAAGTGCACATTTTTCCCAATTCTCTCCATTGTTCTTTCGATGGCAGCTGTGCGCCGAATTTGCTAACGGCATCGTGGTGGTTGTAGTAGCCGTATTCGTTGGCATTTTTCCATTTCGTGCCACTTGGCAGTCCGAGGTCGATGAAATCGTTTGAGATTGTTTTGGGAGGAGTTGCAAGCGTGGTTTGTTCGGTATTGTAATTGGGGAGCGGGGGAGGAGTTGGCTTTGATGCTATCGGGGGTGGCGTTTCGCGCATGGGACGGCCGCAATTAGGGCAGGATATTGCGCTGCGGCTTATCTTTTTGCCACAGTCGGGGCAGGCTATAAGGTTGGAGGTGTTGGTCGGTTGGATGGTTTCTACGGGAGTGGCGGTAGGTTGCACAGCGGGTTGCACGTTTTGGGGAATTGGAGGCGGAGCAACCTTGTCCACGGTTGGCCTTTTGGCAGGCTTTGCGGCAGGACGGGCATAGGAGTGAGCATCAGTTTTGTCGCTGTTGCGCATGGCCCTGAAGTCGATAAGTAGTTCTTTTGCGTCGGCATAACGGTCGGCAGGATTCTTTTCAAGGCATTTCAATATCATGTTTTCCAGCCAGTCGGGATAGTCTTTTTCATATTCCTTGCCTGGGTGTGCTGTTTCGAAAGTTTCTCTGCGGAGCGGCTCAATGGCAGGTGGAATGGCCGTTTTGTGCATATTCATTATGTCGTATTGTGCCATGATTGGATTGCTGGAGAAACGGTTTTTGTCCACCACAAAGGGAACTCGTCCCGCCAGGGCTTCGTATAATAATATCCCCAGGCTGTAAATGTCCGACTGTGTGTTGATTATGCCGTTGTCCTCGAATTTCTCGGGAGCCATGTATTCCAAAGCTCCACCGTTTCGGGCACTGCTGCGCACGGCATTGCCGTCTTGTATGGCAAGTCCGAAATCGAGGAGTACAAACCCGCCGTCGTAGTCGCGACGCATAACGTTGTTGGAGTGGATGTCGTTGTGGGTTATGGCGTACTTTTTCACCAACTGTCTTTCTGTCTCTGCGTCAATGCGATATTTCTGTCCGTTGTTAGGGTCGGATGCGATGTTGTCCTTGTTGGGGTCCATCAGAAATTCGTAAATATCGTGGTGGCAGTACGCCAAGGCTCCTACAATCTGTTCAAAAAGACGGTAAATCTCGTCCATCTCCAAACATTTGACCTTTTGCATATAGTCGTTGAGCGACAGACCTTTCACATAGTCCATCTCCACCGAGGCACGGCCGTCGAGCAGACGTGGCTGGTAGATACGTACAATGTTGGGATGGCAGCCGTTGCCTATCCTCAGCAATACTTTGCACTCGTTGAGGAATTTCTGATATGCGGCGTCGTTTTCGTCGGGAATTACCTCCTTCGACACCTTGAGGGCGCGAACATACTCGAATTTGCGGTGACGCACTTTCCAAATGGTGGCAAAGCTGCCTTGCCCTAAAATCTGCAGTTTGTCGTATTCGTCGTTGATGGATGGCATTGTGTATTGTATTAATTGTTTGGGAGAGGTTACTTTATTATTACAAACTACTTGCACATGCTCTCGAGCCAGCGGTAGAGCAGTCGAACGCCGAAACCAGTGGCGCCTTTGCCGTAGATGCCATAGCTCTTGTCGGCGAAAGCCACGCCGGCAATGTCGAGGTGCACAAAGGGCGCTTTGGCGAAATGGGCTAGGAACTTGCCTGCTGTTATCATGCCTGCGTGAGGGCCTGCGCCGCTGTTTTTGATGTCGGCCACGTCGGACTTTATCAGTTCGCCGTACTCCTCCCAGAATGGGAATTCGGCTATGCGTTCGTAAACCTCGTCGCCGGCACGTTTTATCTGTTCCATCGTCTCCGCTGCGTCCTGATGCATGGCCACTATGCCGTATTTGCCTATGGCTCGTTCGGCGGCGCCGGTAAGGGTGGCGGCATCCACTATCACCTGTGGTTTGTAACGGTTGGCGTAGGCAATGGCGTCGGCGAGTATCAGGCGGCCTTCGGCGTCGGTGTTCACCACCTCCACCATAGTGCCGTCGTACATGCGCAGTATGTCGCCGTTGGCATAGGCGTTGCCGCACGGACGGTTGTCGGTGGCTGGGATAAGCACCACCACGTGCACGGGCAGCTGGTTTTTGGCCACGGCAAACAGCGTGGCGGCCATGGTAGCGGCTCCGGCCATGTCGCTTTTCATGTCGTACATGTAGTCGCTGGTTTTGATGTTGAGTCCGCCGGTGTCGTACATGATGCCTTTGCCAACAAGGGCTATGGGCTTTTTGTTTACGGCGTTTTTGGGTTTCCATTCCATTATTATGAAACGTGCCTCGTCCACACTGCCGCGGTTCACGCCGAGCAGTCCGCCCATCTTGAGCGACTCTATCTGTTTCTGTCCCAGTACGGTAACGTCTATGCCGAGTTCCACGGCCTTGTCGTGCAGCAGGTTGGCAAAACGTTCGGCGTTGAGTTCCTGAATTGGCTCGTTGACCCAGTCGCGGGCGTCGAACACGCTGTCGCAAACGTTTCCAAGGGATTTCATGTCGCTGATTTTCAAACCACCAACCATCATATTTATTTTTTCCAGCTTCGACGGTTTTTCGGTTTTGTATTTGTCGAATTTATAGGAACTTAGCAGCAATCCTTCTAAGAAAGTGAGTGCCGTTGCTTTCTCGTCGCAGAAAACGGTGAGCTCCTCTTTTTTGGCAGTGGCCAGCTTGGTGCAGACGGTGTTGGCGGCGCTGCGCAGTTTCTCGGGTTTTTCGTCGTCGCAAACGATTACATATTTTTTGCGGTCCAGTACGCTGAGGTCCAGCGTTTTGCTCTCGCTTTTAAGATTTTTGGCAACGTATGTTTTCTCGTAGTCGGTCAAAGGGAATTGAGCAAGGCTCTTTGTTGTGGCGTTTTTCGGCACAAGCACTGCCAACGGCGTGCCTTCGGTGTGTTTCTTTGCAATGCTTACCTTCATAATGGTATTGTTTTTAAGATGTTTAAAAAAAGCGACACAGTTTGTCGTTGTGTCGCTCTGTTACTGTTATTTGTGTCTAACTATCTGAAAGACATTGTTGTCCATGTGTCTTTTGTTTTTCCGCCGGGGGTCATTGCGGGAATCTGTTGCAGTCCTTGCAGCGACGACTCGAAGGAGACGGCTTCTTTCACGTTGGTGAACATGTCGTCGTAAGAGAGGTTGCCTTTGCTTTTTTTCAGCTCTTTGAGCAGGAAATAGGTGAAGAAACCGTGTTCCTGTTCTTTGAAAGCGTAGCTGGTGGCTGTGAAGTCCGACGAGCAGAACACCACCACGTCGCCGCGAATACGCAGAGCCTTGGTTTTCTTGGCTTTTTTGGAACCACATTTCTTTTCGTCGGGTGTGAAAAGGTATTCGCCGTCGCGTTGCACGCCGTTGAAATTGGCGTCGAGGAACAGTGTAACGGCCTGGGCTTGAACTGCAGTGAGCATGGTGCAGAGGTCGGAAACGGAGAGACTCTGTTCCACAAGCAGCTGACGGTTTTTCTTGCTCAGCGGGTCTTTGCCTAATGCGCCTTTCACGGGTATGTTTGCGTCGGAAGGCAGTATGTACGGCACGTTGTTGGCGTCGAGCACACCGTAGCCGGCGTAATAAACGATAATTTTGCCTTTGCCGCGGGTTACTTTCATCAGGTCCTGCAGCCATTTAACGCCCACGGTTTCGATTTTGGCCTTGTTCACGTTCTGCAACAGTTTTACCTGACGTTCGGGAATTCCGAGGGTTTTGATGCAGTATTCGCGGAAAATGTTGGCATCGTTGGCCGCGTATGGCATATAGGGGAACAGGGTGTCGTATAGGTCGTTGGCAATGATAAGGGCAAAGGTGTTGGTGTTGTCGGAGGGGTTCACGGGTATGTTGATGTCCACATTCGGGTCTTCCTCCTCGAGTGTTGCGAGCATCGATTTCACTTTGTCGCTGAAAGCGTCGGACACTGTTATTTCGATGGAGCAGCGGCGGTATTGCGAGCCTGTCATTTCGTAGCTCTTGGTGTAGAACTCGTAAGAGTTTTGGGTGCTGCGCAGGTTGTCCACAGCCGATTCAAGATAGCTTTTCACGCTCTGTCCGCGCAGGAAAGCCAGCTGGGCGTTGTTCACGATGCCTTCGGTCTGGTTTACGGAGATACGCGTGGGCTTGTCGTTGTAATATGCCTGACAGTAGCGGAAATCGCCGTATTCGCCTTTGTATGGCACTTCGGTAACCAAGGTGGCGTCGGTGGTGCTGGTTATCTTGATGGTCAGTTTTTTGCCGTTGGTGAAGATGTCGCGGAGGTCGTTTTCTACAAACTGTTTGGTGAGCGAGCAGATGGCACGGCACGAGTTGGATTCGTTGTAGTTGTAGGTGCCGGCGGGGTAGTCGTCGGTTTGTCCGTCGATATGCTTGCAGTTGTACGATATGTCGAAAGTGAAGTTGAGTTGTCCCTCTTTGTCGCTGGCCTCTACAAGTGAGGTCTGTATGGCGACGTCGCCTTCGTCGTAAAGTTTCTCGTTGTTGGGCAGCGAAAGGAGCATGTCCTTGGCTTTCTGCTGCATAACGGCCTGGCGGCGGGCAACTTCTTGTTGCAGGTTTTTAACCACCGTGCGACGGTATTTTATATTGGTCTGGGCTTCGTTGGACGAACTTACAATGTCTTGTGCGCCAACGGCTTGGAAGAATAATGTCGCAACAGCGAGCAACAGTGTCGCTTTACTGATGTTTTTGGTAATGAATTTTGCCATATACATTGATTTTTTTGTCAAATATTATACAATAAGCATTTTTTTTACGTAAAAAACACCTTTTTGTTACCAAAGGCCAGTATCTTTTCACTTTGTCAATGGCTGTTTTCCAAACACTGGCCGTTTTTTTTTTGATGTTTTCCAAAGTTGCAAAGTTAAGAAAAAAAAACGGTTTTTCCAAACGTATGTGTTTATGGATTTTTGAATGTATGGCCAACGGGTTCCAGAATGTGTGCGGCAGGTATGTTATTGCAGTAGCAAACCTTTGACTGGGGGTATGTTGCGCACAATGCCCCATAGTATGTAAAGTGAAAGATAGATGTAAATTGCTGTATTGGAGCAGAATATGTGTTTCAGGCGGGACATTCTTCCGTTAGGGTCGAAAAATGTTACCGCAACAATGATGATGGCGTAGGGTATGGAAAGGACAAGGAATGGGTTGTAGAGGAAAGCGTCGTGGAAATGCAAGTGCAGGAAACTGTATGCCGCTCTTGTAGAGCCGCACGAGGGGCATTGCAGATGTGTGAAGAGGTATAGGGGACACTTCGGCATCCATATCGCGTTTTTTGGATTGAAAAAGAACAATATGGATGCCGGTATAGCAATTGTCAGTATGCCAAGGAGTGCTTTGAGCCCTCGCGACATGGGTGGATGGGTATTATTAATAGGAATAGGCGGCCGCGCCTACTACTATAATATAGATAAGGTAAATGATTCCGCCCACGAGTCCCAAGGCGAAACTCCACCAGAACCATACTCGTGCTTTGTGTGCGGCACTGCGTGCTCCTTCGTAGTCGCCGCGGCTCCAGCGTCCGTCCACTTGGGCGGAGTTTACTATGGCCGCTATGCCGAAGGGCAAACAGCAGAAAATCGTGCTTAATATGGACCATGCAAGGAAGTTGCCGGGTTTGTCTCCCACAGGTTGTTGCTGGTATTGTGGTTGTTGATACTGCGGCTGCTGGTATTGCTGCGATGAGTAGTTGGGCGCCTTCACCGTTCGTACATCTGTGCGGTCGTAGTTGTCGTTGTTGAAATAGCCTGGCCACGGCAGTATTGTGTCGCCTATTTTGACAACATCGGAAACGCGCAGCGGTGCGGTGCCGTATATGCGTTGGCCGTTGACGTAGGTGCCGTTGGTGCTGTTCATGTCGTGTATGAAGAAATTCCCGTTGCCGTTGTCGTCGATGCGGCAGTGGTATCTGCTTACGTTGGGGTCGTTGACGACCACGTTGTTGTCGGGATTGCGGCCTATTGAGACGGATGTCATTTTTTTCGTTTTTTTTGTTGAAAAAAACAGGGTTATGGCTTGCACCATAACCCTGTACGATAATGTTGTTTTTTATTCGTTTTCCATAAGTTGGGTGGAGCCTTTTTCGGCAGTGATTTGCTCTATCTGCCAAGCGCCGAGTTCGTTGTTGTAAACGAGGTGTAAGGCTTTGCTGGTTTTGTCGGCGTATTTGGTGCCCTTGTAGTTTTCGGGGTAGTTTTGTTTGTAGGTCTGCGAGTAGGGTATTACAACTTTGTCGATAGTCTCGTCGAAACGGGCTTTGGCATAGTTCATAGTGAATTCGCAGGAGGGCAGGTGCTCGAGATAGCTTTTCGGAGTTGTTGGGTTGTCGATGTATTTCTGCATCTCGTCGCCGTTGTTTTTGATGAGGGAGAACTGTATTGATTTGGCTTTCTTGTTGGCAAACATGTCGAGAATTTCGTTTTTCAGCTGGTTTTTCTCGTTGCCTTTAGGAGCCTGTGCATATTGGTTCAGTTTGTCGCCGAAAGTTTTGGCGGTGTTGGCGGCGTCTCTGAGTTTTGCCATTTTCTGAGCATCGGTCTCGGCGTTTTTGATTGTCTGGTCGTAGCGCACGTTAGTGATGGTGGCCTCGTAGGTTTCGGGGTCGATGGCAATGGTGAAGGTGGGCTGCAGGTTCCACGAAACTTCGGGGTTGGTGTAGTTTAGTTCTTCGCCAGCGGCAATGTATTTCTGCGGGTTGTTGCTCTTAACGGAGAAAGCGGGAACGGAGTTTCTCTTGCCGACGGTGATGGGGTCGGTGGTGTTGATGTCGTCTTTGGTTACAAAGGTCTTGTTGGAGAGGTCTTGGTTGAAAGTGATGGGTTTGACGCATTCGTTGGGGTCGAGGTTGGCCTGGCGCAGGTTCACATTGTTGTTGATGTTTTTGTACCAGTTGCGGATGGCAACGTTCACGTTTCCGGCAATCATTTCTCTTTCGGGGGTCAAAAGGGCTATCGGGTTTGTCTCAATCGAGGTGATGGCCACTGCTTTGCCTTTTTCGCCGAAGCTGCCTTTTTTCCAGTCGTTTTTCTTGGTGTCGTATTTGCTGAAGTCCACCGTCCAAGTGATAACGATGCGGTTGGTTACGGTGCATTTCACATCGCCTTTGTTCGAAATCACTTTTGCTTCGTGGGTAGTGGTGTAGCAGTTCTTTTCTACATAGTTCGATTGTGCTTCGTTCAGGCCCAGGTCGTAACGGCTGATCTGGGTGTTGAATTTCTTGTCGCTTTCCAAAGCGTCGAACTGTTTCTGGATACCGGTGGCTTTCACGCCGAATTTAGCGAGGTCGTCAACGATGAACTGTTTGCCGTTGCTGCGTACATTCCACCAGTTGGGTCCGTCGTATTTTTTGTGTTTGGCGAAAGCTTTGTTGATGTCGTTGAAGAATTCGGTGCAACGTCTCTGCACGGCTTCTTTTTCGATGGCTGTACGGTCTTGGGCTGTCATTCCAAAGGCCATTCCAAGAGCCATGGCTAAAGCTAATATTTTTTTTGTCATGATTTGATGTTTTAATGATTTATATTCAGATTGTCTATTTTTTTTCAAAAGATGTCGTTATTCTTTGTCGCTGGAAAACTTGAAGTTTCTCATTTGGGTTATCATCTCGCTTTTTTGTTCTTTGTCGAGCGATTTGAAATGTTGTTCCATCATGGAGTAGGGGTCGTTGTTTCTCATTTTGAGGCCAAGGGTGCCGGTGCAGAACTGGTTGGCTTTCTGTTTGCTGTTTTTGCCGTTCTTCCAGCTGGCTATAATGGATTCGAAGTCTTTTTGCAGACGTTCTTCGGTTACCTTGGGGTTTTCGGTTTTGTTTGTGGTCTGTTTGTCTGTGCTTATGGCTGATTTTTTATCTGTATTCGCAGGGGTTGTCTGAGGAGTGTCGGTTTCTTCTTCCACGCCGGCCAGTTTCATTTTCAGGTGCGTTATTTCCATGTCCAGCTGTTTCACTTTTTCGCCTTTGGCGTCGGCATCGGCTTTCAGCTCGTCGGCCTTTTTCTGGGCTTCGTCGGCTTCGGCTTTGGCTTCTTTGGTGCCTTTTTTCTTGGCTATCTTGGTTTTCTGGTCGGCTTCGGCTTGTGCTTGTTCGGCGGCTTGCAGGGCGTCGGCGTACTCTTTTTCGGCAATGGCTTTCTCGGCTTCCAGATCGGCAATTTTTTGTTCGTCTGTAATTGCGGAGTCTTGCTCGGTTTCTTCAGGTTTGGGCTGGTTGTTACACGATGTTGTCGATACTGTTCCTGCGGCAAGCAGCAGCACGGCGGCCAGTGTCATCCACAACGGGCGTTTGCTGTTTCTTTCTTTGGTGTTTTTTTCTGACTTTACCATATTGATATGTGTTTTTGTTGTTTTAATGGTTGATGTAAATGCGCTCGATGTGGCTAACATACGCTGTCAAGTGGTGTTTCGGCACATTGTGTTTTCCACAATCGATTGTGCAAAGATAATATTTTTTTTCGAAATATTTCAATTTTTTTTATTAATGATTTTTTTGCTATGATTATTTTCGATTTTTTTGTGTACCTTTGCAAACTCAAAAAATAGTAAAAACTAATATCGTAAAAAATATGAAGATACTGAAAATAACCGCAATCATCGCTCTGTCGGTAGCATATCTGCCGCTGATGGCACAGCACGAGGAATATCTTGTTGGCGCCAACTGCACCTCCATAATGGTGGGTTGCAAGGCTTCTGCCGATGGCTCTGTAATAACCTCGCACACCTGCGACGGCAAGTACCGCACCTGGGTTACCATGGAACCTGCCGCCGACCACAAGCCCGGCACTATGCACAAAGTTTACCGCAACACTATGCACACCGAAACTCCTGGCGGCATGGGTGGCGTAACCCTCGCCGGCGAAATCCCCGAAGTGGTGCACACCTACGCCTATATGAACACAGCCTACCCGTGCCTCAACGAAAAACAGCTGGCTATGGGCGAGAGCACCTTCTCTGGTCCCGACACTTTGATGAATAAAAACGGCATGTTCACCATCGAGGAGCTGCAACGTGTGGCTTTGCAGCGCTGCGACAACGCCCGCGATGCCATACGCCTTATCGGCGACCTGATTAAACAGTACGGCTACGGCGACGGCGGTGAGTGCATCACCATTGCCGACAAAAAAGAGGTATGGCAGATGGAAATCCTAGGCGAAGGCCCCGAAAAAATCGGCGGCATCTGGGTGGCTCAGCGTGTGCCCGACGACGAGGTGGCCGTCAGCTGCAACGTGGCACGTATTGGCAAACTCGACCGCAAGAACAAAGATTATTTCATGTGCTCCGACAATATCGAAAAGGTGGCCAAGAAATACGGCCTGTGGGACGGCAAAGGCGAATTCCTCTGGTGGAAGGCATTTCCGTCGAGCTACTCCGGCAAAAAGAATTTCAAGGAGCGCGAGTGGTACATCTTCAACGAGCTGGCTCCTTCGCTCAACCTCTCTTTCGAGGCCGACGAGCTTCCTTTTTCTGTAAAACCCGACAAAAAAGTCGATGTAAGGCGTGTTATGGAGCTTTTCCGCGCCAACTACGAGGGCTGCGAGAAACTCGACCAAACCAAGAATCTGCTTGCCCCGCGTCGCTACCGCAACAAGGATGGCAAAGTGGTTACCGACACAGCAGTGAGCGTCACCGCCAACCCGTGGATGGGCGGCACCGAAAGGGATGTGTACAATATGCTGAAACCGGGAACGGTAACTTTCTACCGTGGTGTGGCAATGTCGTGGTGCTCTTATTCTTTCGTTATCCAATGCCGCGACTGGCTGCCCGATGAAATTGGCTGTCTCTGCTGGTTCTCGGTGGAGAATCCCGGACAGAGCCCCCGCATACCTATTTATGCCGGCACCACCAAACTGCCGCAGGGTTTCGACATCTGCGGTCATCACCGCTACAACGAGAATGCAGTGTTGTGGCACTACCGCAAGGCCAACAAGCTCTCGCAGGTCCAGTGGGGCAACGCCAAAAAACTGATTTACGACAACGTGCTGCGCTATGAGGAAAAGGCTATGGAAGAGCTGCCCGCCCTCGAAAAGAAAGTCGCCGCACTGCTCAAGGACGGCAAAAAGAAAGAGGCTCAGAAAATCCTCAACCAATACACTTCCGACTTTGCCGGCGCCACTCGCCAGACGTGGTCGGAGATAGAACGTACCCTTTGGGAACGCTACTGGACAGGGTTCTGACCGAAGTCTCAATGCATAAAAAACGTGGCTCGGCACGAGCCACGTTTTTTTGTTGTAGTTTTATCAGCGATAATTTACTGCACCGAAACCACTTCGATGTCGAAAACAAGGGTGGAGTAGGGAGGGATGCTGCCGTTGCCGGCGCCGTAGGCGAGTTCAGAAGGTATAATAACCTTGGCTTTGTCGCCCTGACGCATTGTCTTGATGGCTATGTCCCAGCCTTTTATCATGGCCTGTTCGCCAACAACGTAGGTTATGGGCTCGTGGGCTTCGGCATCCTCGTTTTTGTCGCTGGTGTCGAACACTTTGCCGTCCAAAAAGCGTCCGGTGTAGTTCACTGTTATCTTTTTCCATTCGTCAACCTGCGGGCCGTTGCCTTTTTTTATCGGAATGATGTAAAGACCTTCGGCGGTAGGGGTTTGTTTGATGCCGTTTTCGGTGATGTATTTCTCAAGGGCGTCCTTTTCGGAGTTCTTGCGGCTTTCCATCTCGGCCTCGAATTCTTTTTTCAGCTGTTTTTCCGACTTCACCTCGTGGAGTTTTATTTTGTAGCGTATGGTCTGTTTCTGTCCGCTCTGATAGGCTTCGGGCATGTGCATGCCTTGGCGGCTGAGGCTGTCGGCGTTCACCGCAAAGATGGCTTCGTCGCCTACGTGCATCATCAGAAGACCCTCGTTGAGGCATCCTGAGAAAGGATTCTCGTCGGTGGCTTTGAAAAGTGGTTCGGGATGACCTTTTACCGAGCCCAACTCTTTATCGTCCAGCGAGATGGTGCATTCGCAGAAAAGCACGTCGCCTGCTTTCACCTGTTCACCGCCTTTGGCTTTGTTGATGAACTGATAGTGCAGTCCCGACTTGGTTATGTCGAACCCCTCAATCTCGGATTTAGGTCCGCAGGAGGCCACCAGCAGGGCTATCGCTGGAATCATCAGCCATATTTTCGATACTTTTTTCATCGTTTTTATTGTTTATGTAATTGTGAAACAATGGGTTGAAAGTGCCCGCCATGTCGTGTGGGCACTCTTTGTCATTTCTTTTCAGCCGGTTTGGCGTCTTTCACCGAAAGCACTTCGAAATCGAAAAGCAGGGTGGAGTAGGGGGGCAGCATGCCCGAAGTGCCGTAGGCCAGTTTGGAGGGTATCATAACGCGAGCCTTGCCGCCCTGTTCCATGGTGGCCATTATCAACTCCCAGCCGGGTATCATAGCCTGTTGTCCAACAACATATTCGATGGGGTCGTGGGCGCCGGGGGCTTGGGTGGTGTCGCTGCTGTCGAAAATCTGACCGTCGAGGAAACGTCCGGTGTAGTTCACTTTTATGTTTTTGCCATTTTCCACCTTGGGGCCTTTGCCGTGCTCTACCGAGAGGATGTATATGCCGTCCTCGGTGGGCTTAATGTCAAGGTTGTTGTCGGCAAGGTATTTTTCGATTTTCTTCTGTTCGCCGGCTTCGTTCATGAGCTCGGTAACCTTTATTTGATATTTCATTGTTTGGCCTTCGCCGGATTTGAAAGCTGGGGGCATCTGTCCGAAAATAGGTTGCAGGCTGTCGGCTTCGAAAACAAATTCCACTTCGTCGCCAACGTGCAGGAGCATGAGTCCTTCGTTGAGGCAGCGGCTGAAATAGTTGTTTTTTACAGTGGTGTCGGCCATAAACAGCGGGGTGGGACCGCCTTTCACCGAGTCGATGATGGAGTCGTTGAATAATATTTTTGCCGTTCCTACAATCAGGTCGCCGTTGCTAACCTGCTGACCTTCGGTGTTCTGGGTCAGGAATTTGTATTTGAGTCCCGATGCGGTTTTTTCGTAACCGTCACCGCAAGCCGCGAAAACGAGGGCGGCCACAGCTGCCAAAGCAGCGAGTTTTAATGTTTTTTTCATTGTGATGTTGATACTTTATATTATAATTTAATTTATTTCCACGTCGAAAATCAATGTCGCATTTTGCGGCACTTTGTCGCCGTCGCCTGCTACGCCGTAACCGGCATAGGCTGGCACTATTATTTTTGCCCTGCTGCCGCGCTGCAGTTCCATCAGACCGGTGTCGAGGCCGGGGACTATCTCGTTTTTGCCCACGGTTATCTCTTTCTCCACGTTGCTGTAAATTGTTTCCAACGATATGGCACTCAACGAGTAACGTAGTTTTATCACAGTCTCGTAGCTTATTTTTTCGCCGCTGCCTTTCTGATATTCCCACACCCGCACGCCGTTGTCGAGTTTGCGGGCGTCCCAGCGATGACGCTTCACAAGTTCGTCTATCTGTGTCTCTTCGGCTTTGGACATATATCGGTTGGCGTTTATCATATTTTCGCCGATGTCCTGTTTTGTTTCCATCTCTATCACAGGTACATCGCGACTGCCGCAGGCTGCGAACAGAAACATAATGGTTGATATGATAAGCAGTCGGTTCATTGTGCGTTGGGTTTCAGTTCGTTGTACAGATGCTCTACGAGCTTGGCCTCGGTGGTGGCAAAGTCGTAGGGCGAGGTGGCTCCCGAAGCTCTGCGGTGGCCGCCGCCTTTGAAATACTTTGCCGCAAAGTCGTTTACGTTGAATTCGCCTTTGGAGCGGAACGACATACGCACACTTTTGGGAGTCTCTTTTATCAGCACCCCCACGCGTATGTGTCTCATACAGAGGGTGTAGTTGACTATGCTTTCCATGTCGCCTTCTTCCAGGCCGAAACGTTTTTGGTCGGCGAGTGATACGGCGATATAGGCCATGTTTATGTCGCTGTGCACTTTCAGAAGGTCGGAGAGGCAGTAGCCGAGGAAACGTA
>JAFSOU010000127.1 GCA_017443265.1 Bacteroidales bacterium
AGTTCCAGCAGACGGTTGGCGGCAGTAGTGCACGGTTCGTTTGCACCTAACAGGAAGGTGTAGCGTTTTGGGGCGGTGGCCTTGGTCTCCAATGCACCTTCGGCATTGATGGAGGTCTGCTTGGAAACAAATGTCAAACGATAATCTGCATGTTTCTGCGAATAATAAAATGCCAATGCACCATGAAACGCATCTTGATCAATAATATTGATAGGAATATCTCGTAAACCTTTTCTGTTTCTGGCTATGTTGACATTGTCGGCCACTTCAAACACAAGCAAACCTAATGAGCATCCATCATCAAGACGAATTGCTCCAATTTGCCCTCCACTTTTAACTGCCTTGTCTTCAATCTGAATGGGTTTCAACAAATAGTCAATCTTGGAAAACATCATTCCAAGAAGGTCTCTCCACTTCTCATAATCGAATTTCAACGACAGTATCTGCTTTAATTCTTGCTGGTTCATATTGCAATTTATTGTTTTTTCTTTGTAGTGTATTTTTGGTTGGGATGGTTCAGCATTTCGGGGATTGTGTAGAAGATTTTGCCCTGGGTTATTAGTTTGTTTAGATACAAATATCTTATGGAGGGAGTTTTTCTATTTAATATTATTGCTATTTCGTTAAGAGATAGGGGATTCCAATCACATAATTTTACAATCAAGTCTTCCATTTCTTGGGGATTTGTACGTTTCCCAAGTCGTTCAATTCTTTCTTTTAATTCCAATGGCAAACTGTCACCTCTACTATTAAGGTCGTCATCCCTACTATTAAGGTTGTCACCTCTACTATTAAGGTCGCTACCTCTACTATTAAGGCCATTAGCTCTACCATTTTCTCCGTCAGCTTTACCATTTTCTTTGTCAGCTCTACTATTAAGCCGTATAAATTCCTGTCCGGCAACATAATAGGCGTTTCGTTTCTGTCCTTTCAATTCAAATAAACCCTCTTTGCACATGAGGTGCAGGTCGAAAGTTGCTTTTCTTGTTGTGATATCGCTGTTTAACTGACGATAAGTTATATTGTCGATGGCACCCAATTCGCGCACGAAAATCAACGCCAACTTTTGTTCGTTGTTCAACTCGAATTTGGGAAACGCCGATAGCCATTCGATATCGTCTTTACCTAATAAATGATGAAATAGCAAGCGGGTTGTGAACTTGTTGGTTTCTCTGTTCGATTCAAAAGTTGGAGGCATCAGCTTCGCTTTTTTCATCTGCTCGCGCATTGTATTGATTCCAGATCCTTTTGTCTCAGCCAAATTGGTTTCATGGAAAATCGAACTTATATACTGATTCCTCAATTCGGAACCAGGTTCACCGAGGTGTTCCGGTGATTTCAAAGAATAACCGGGATTTATTATTTCCAGACGGTTGGAATACCTAATTATTTGTATTGGCTGGTTTACTCGGAAAGAGCGATGTATGAAGGCATTGACTATAGCTTCACGTAAGGTGTCGTTTGGGATGTTGATTGGTGTAGAAGCCTGCATGCTGCCGTCTTTGAGTTCAAAACCTCTGGGTAAATCATCGATTATGGCATTTAATGCACGGTTTACCAAAAGGATAAAAGCGCCACGCATGTCAATTGTAGATTCAAAACGCCTGTCAGGATTATCCACCCATCTGTTACCGGAGACCCGAATATAATCAACTCTTAACGCTGGCATCAATCGCCTCAAAGCCATTGTCTTTCCGAAAACAATTAATCCTGTATAGGTGAGGACATATTTTCCTGATTTATCTTTTTCACAAGCTCTCAAGGCCAACAACAGGTTGGTGTCGTCGTAGGTTAATTCTTCGGCATTCGGATTAACTTTTTCTCTCAATCTCCTATAATATGACAAAGCATTTTCATCAATGTCGTCCAGACTTGAGCCTTTGACTATAGAGCAATCGAAACTTTCTGCCGAGGAATAGAATACAGGCATGTCGTCCTCGGTGCATTTTTGATCCGACGGGCCAATTCTACGATAAGCCCCCTGTGGCAGACCTCTTTTTTCAAAATAAACAGGTTTTTGCGACAATGGCGCTTCATCCACTTTCACAACGATAACGGTTTTGCCGTCAATTACCTCGGTCTCAATTTGAGGACGGATACGCACGTTGAAAACCGAGGCACATTGGTTGGCAATGTCTGTCTGGATTTTATCAGGATTTTCAATGTTTTCTGGCTCATAAACGGGGAATCCGTTTTCATCAAACCCTTTTCTCACGGCACCTAAAAGAAGATAGCCTCCGTCCAAATCGGGTTCGTTGGCAAAAGCGCAGATGGTTTCCATAATGCTCTTCCCCACGTCCGAAGCCCTTTTTGCCTCAATTCTTAAGCCTTCGTCGCCAGCGTTCAGTTCCTCGAATAGTTCCTGTGCTGATATCATAATCTACAAAATTAATAATTATAACTTTCCGAAATTATGATTTCGGGATTGATTTCTTTCTTGACTTGAGCGACACCTTTGTTATCGGTAGAGGAGTCGTTTAATTGTACAGCATCTAAAGGATAATCAGAAATGATATATATCAATTTTTCCAAAAGAGCAGAGGGTTTTATCGGTGTCTTTTTGACCGAGGTCTTCAACTTGTTCACATCTCTTTGCAACTGCTGGAATTTGCCCGTGGTAATAGCTCGCTTGGCCTTCAGAATCAAATCCCGTTCTTCATCGGTGATGTTGGGGATACTCAAAAATCCGTCCAAATAGGCAATGGCTTTTTTCTCATTTGGGCCTTGTGCGACATTCACTTTGCTGGTTGTGGCTTTTGCGTCCTCTTCTTGTGCCGCAAAGACTTCTATCGCTTTTGCCACCTGTTGATGGTGAAGGTCGTGAAGTGGGATGGATTTTTCATCAGCCCTCGCCTCAAATTCTTTAACGGCTTCCAAAAAAGTCAATTCTTCGATGCTGCCGTCTTCACGTGTAAAAGTAAAGGCATCGCGACGGTCGTTGCGTATAAAAGTTAGTGTGCAATGACGTTTGACCTTGTCTTTCCTTCCTACGCGAGCCCTGAATGGCAGTTTGGCAATGGATTTTATTAAGTCGGGGTCTTCTTCCTTAAGATTACGCAACCACATCAGATAACGCAGTTTTTCATCGCGTTCCTCGTCCACATCCTTATCAAAAAGACCGAAGCTTTCTGGGGTTTCGTCTGTAGAATAAATCTGACTGTCCTCGCCTAAGGCAGCATGGAAGGCAAAGAGTTTCATTTTTGCCTTTTTCTCTAATTCGATGTCGTTGTTGACTTTAGCTGTAGGAAAGAAATTGAATATATAAATTTTATTTGCAGTGCTGCCAATACGGTTGACACGCCCGATACGTTGCATTAGTCTTGTTGAGTTCCATGGTGTGTCATAGTTGACAATAATGTTTGACCTGTGAAGATTAACACCTTCGGCAAGCACCTCAGTTGAAATGATGATATCGAAATCGTTTTTCTTCTCACCCTCGTAATTGGCATCAAAATTCTCGCGCAATACTGGCATAAGTTCGTTACGATTAGAACTTTGAACAGTCAGCAAACGGTTGTAACCTTCTTTTTTCAAAGCATCCGAAAGATATTGGGTGGTTTCCTTGCTTTCAGAAAAAACCAAAAGTTTGCCTTCGTTGTTTATGGCCTTATCGAACAATTTGTGTTTCAAATAATCAAGGAAAATGTCCAATTTCGGATCATAATCTATTTTGTCCCATTCCGAAACAAGTTCTTTCAACATCGCATCATCCTGTTCTAATCCTTCCTTGAACCCCGGCATAAAGTCATTCGGCGTGCATATCTCGATGGTCGGGTCGGCATAGATGGCTTCGTTAATCAGTTTTATCAACTCCTCTTCTTTGCCGTTGCTAAGCAAATCGTTCACTTTCAAGTTCGGAGCAATATAAATTGTTCCTTTATCAAACATGTCCAACATCACTTTGTTGGCTTGATAATACCTGTTAAGCGACTGCTTAAAAGCGAAAAAACTGCTGTCAATGCGCTTGACCAGCAAGGTTTTCATAATTCCGGCCAATTCATCCGAAATCCTGTCCGCATTTTTGTATTTTTTCTTTTTGTCGGAATTTAAATATTTGATGGCTTGGTACCGGAAATAGTTCAATCCTGTTTCTTTTCCTTTCAGATAAACAAGCGTTTTGTCGTAGAGTTTCTCTAACGTTGCATCAAGTTGATAATAAATCTTCTCAGGCGACTGAACATCTGGGAAAACGACACCTTGTTCAAGCAGATCCTTCCTGTACGCTTCGTTTTCCATCAAGTCGGTACGTGTACGGCGCACGATCAACGGCTCGACTACTTTCACTCGGATTTTTTTATATATGGACTTGATTTCCTTTGAAATAGACTCCATATCTTTTCCCTGTTTCAGTTTACTGTATTTCTCAATTTGTTCCCGGAAGAAACGTTGCAAGTTGTTCTCTTCCAAGGTGCTGTCCTTTGAATCCTGAAATAGGTAGACCAAATTGGCTATGTCTTCGGGACGGTTATTCAGAGGCGTTGCCGACACGAGCATCACTTTCTTGTCGTAATATCTCCCATCGGGATATTGCCGCCGCGTCTTGGTCTTACAAATTTTCTGAAGTTCATTGTACATGTTTGCCGTGTTCGATCTGAACTTATGGGCTTCATCCACAATGACTAGATCATATAGGCTTGCATCCTTGATTTTGTGCAGGCTGCCGTTGGTTACAATTCTAAAATTGTCGATTTTGAAAGTGGACAAAGTCTCCTCCCAGTTCTCTTTCAAAGCAGGCGGGACAATTACCAAAGTATGTGAACGATACGTTGGGAAACCGTTGGAAAAGAAAAACTTTTTTGCAATCAATGCCGCGACTACTGTTTTCCCCAAACCAACCACATCGGATAAGAAAAAGCCATTATGTTTCATCATTTTGGCATAGCCATCATTGACAGCATCCACCTGATAGGACAACTTTTTGTAGCCTTTGGGCAAATCTGAAACCGAATTGGGGTCAAAATCAATGCTCTTGCCGAAGTATTCCAGTAAAAACTTTAAATAAATCTGGTAAGGCGTAAAATCGGTATTCAGATAAGATTCCTGCTTTATTTTCTCGACATGGGTTAAATCTATCTCCACTGATTCCTCCCAAAGCCTTTCAAAGGTTTCCGTAGCATATTGGATATCGTCATCATAACGCAACTCTACATTGAACTCGAAATTCTTTTCCAATCCGGCTTCAGTAAGATTGCTTGAGCCTGTGATGACAGAACCATATCCATGTGGGTGATAAACTTCTTCCCTAAAAATGTAAATCTTGGCATGAATATTCTGCTTGGGATGGATGCGCATCTCTATTCGATGTGTCATGATATCCTCAATAAATTGATACATACCATCTTCCACTTCTTTGTCGTACTTTGCTTCTTGGATGTTTTTCTTGATTTCCTTGAAAAACTCCTCCCGCGATTGCTCTGCGTTCGGATTGAACAAAAGACCTTGCTTATTCGCTTTGTAGGTTAGTTTGTCCACGTTGATGCCAACTAAAAAACGGATTTTCGGTGTCTGCTGGATGAATTTTCTGATTCGAAAATATCCGGAAGCGCGAAAATAACCAACAAGAGCATCAAAGAAATGTACTTTTTTGTATCTGAAAACACCCTCTATTTTCTCAAGAAGTGTATTATTATTTTCGTTTGTAAAGAAATTTGTTCCCATGTAGATGATTATTGAAAAATCTCAATTCTTTCGAAACTATATTGGCATCGCACTACTTGTATCAAAGCAATAAGAAAATGTCGTTTTTGTATCAAATATTGTTTGCTCAATAATTCTGCAAATATACTATTTTTTTCTGTAATTTCGGCCAAGGTTTGAAAAAACACTCTGTTTCAATACGATATAAAAAGTGTCACTTTTTATTCCAACCTTCCGCAGCGGCGAGTATTCCAAAGCCCCACCATTCCAACCTTTGTCGTTTGACCTTAGACTTTCGACCTTCGTCTCCATACAATATTTTTAAGCCATAGCCGTTATTAGTTTTTGAAAACGTTTCAAACACCTGCAAGTAATGCAAAACCGCACCATAGAGATAAAATACAAGGAATACCCTTCCGTTGCCGAACTGCCTTGCGACGAGCGCCAGCTGTTGGAAAAGGCCATTGAGGCCACCTCCACAGCCTATTCGCCTTACTCGCATTTCTGCGTGGGTGCCGCCGTGCTGCTCGACAACGGCGAAATTGTTACCGGCAGCAATCAGGAAAATGCAGCCTACCCGTCGGGGCTCTGCGCCGAACGCACCGCCATGTTCGCAGCCTCGGCACAATATCCCAATGTGCCCATGCGCAAGATAGCCATCGTGGGCAAAAACCAACAGGGAGAGCTCTGTGCCGCCACCCCCTGCGGAGCCTGTCGTCAGGTGGTGTCGGAATATCAGGACGTGGCAGGGCAAAACCTTCAGATAATACTTTACGCCGAAGGCGGCGCTGTGCTGGTGTTCGACGGCATCGACAGCCTGCTGCCCCTGCGTTTCTCTTTTTAATAGAAAAAAAACTAATTACTCACTTTATTTATTGTAAAAATGTTATTCGAAACAATAGTTGGACCAATTCACAGCCGCCGGCTTGGCTCCTCGCTCGGCATCAACCTGCTCCCGCAGGAGCGCAAACTATGCACCTACGACTGCATCTACTGCGAGTGCGGCTGGAACAGCGAAACAGAAAAACGTGAAATAAAACTGCCCACCCTCGACGAGATAAAAACATTGCTCGAAAAACGTTTGCATGAGCTTGTGGCACAGGGTGTTCCGGTGGATTCGTTCACCTTTGCCGGCAACGGCGAGCCCACACTGCACCCGCAGTTCCCGCAGGTGGCCGAGTTTGTTATGCAGATGCGCGACAAGTACTACCCCAAAGCCGTGGTAACGTTGCTCACCAACGCCACACAGCTGTCGCGACCCGAAATATTCGGCGCCGTGCTGAAACTCGACAACCCCGTGCTGAAACTCGACGCCGGCACATCCGCCATGCGCGCCGCCATCAACAAACCCAACAAACCCGAGCACACTTTCGAACAACTTGTCGAAAACCTCGTGCGTTTCGGCAACAGGTGCATAGTGCAGACTTTGCTCCTTCGCGGCGAAAACGACGGTCACACTATCACCAACGTATCCGACCACGAGTTCGCAAAATACGTTGAAATAGTGAAAAAAATAGGTCCAAAATATGTAATGTTGTACGCCATCGACCGCTCAACACCCGAAAAAAAACTGGAAAAACTGACAGTCGAAGAGTTGGAAAAGTATGCGCAAGTTCTTCGTTATGAGGGAATTGATGTAAAGGTGTACGGCTAAGCCGAAAAAAAATTTGCTAGTTTGGAAAAAAAGTTGTAATTTTGCAAATCCAAACTAAAGGTCTCTTGACCGAGTGGCTAGGTACCGGTCTGCAAAACCGTTTACTCCAGTTCGAATCTGGAAGAGACCTCAAGTAAAGAGCGCGAGTCGGATATGTTCAGGCTCGCCTTTTTTTTCTTATAGACAATAAGAAAAATCCGTATGCGTTTACATATAATAAATGTATAAACCGAAAAAAATGAGAAAAATCACATTCGCACTTGTATTGCTCGTGTCGGCAATAATGGTTATGCCGTTCCAGCAAGCATGCTCCCAAAGCAAAGCGCAAATCACCGAAATCCAGGCTTCATCGTTCGACAAGACTATAAAAAACAGCAAAAAACCTGTGCTTGTCGATTTCTGGGCATCGTGGTGCGGCCCCTGCAGGATGATTGCCCCCAACGTTGAGGCTGTGGCTAAGGAGATGAGCGGAAAACTTACCGTGGCCAAGTTCGACTTGGAACAGGCCGGTGCCGATCCAATCGTAAGACGCTACAAAATAGAGGCTATACCCTGCCTGATACTCTTCGACAAAGGCAAGGAAGCAGGACGAAACGTCGGTTATATGACCAAGGATGAACTGCGCACATGGTTGAAAAAATATATAAAGTAACCAGGTAACATATTGGCAATGAAAGCATTAAATTCAACAATGAAAAAAAATAGTTTTATAGTTGTAGTAATGGCGGCTCTTCTTGCGGGCGCACTTATGTTCTCATGTGGTGTTTTCGGAGGAAGCGGCAGCGGTAAGATAAAAGACATTTACTCTCTCAAGAGCTTCGACGGAACCATAAAAAACAAGAAAAAGTTCGTTCTGGTCGATTTTTGGGACGGCCACAACACCCCCAGCAACATGGTAGCCTCCAATTTTGCCGTTGTATCAGGCGAATTGGCCGACAAGGTGGTCGCCGCCACAGTGGATATCAATCAGGACTGGGTGAAAGACGTAACCCGCCGTTACAAAATAGAAGGCACCCCCTGCTTTATGCTCTTCGAAAACGGACTTGAGGTGGGCCGCAATGTGGGATATATGACGAAAGAGGAACTCCGCACATGGCTCGGCAAATATGTTAAATAACCTACCTGTATGAAAAACGGCGAACTGATAATAGATAAAATTCTCTTCATCGACGTGGAAACAGCGCCGATCTATCCCACTTACGACGCTGCCGACGAGCAGACACGCTATCTCTGGGACAAGAAATACCAGAACCTTGTCCGTTTCGAGAGCTGCCCCGAAAGCTCGCCCGCCGAAACCTACGACCGCGCCGGAATCTACGCTGAATTCGGCAAGGTGATATGCATTTCCGTGGGCTTTTTCAAGAAAGAAAATTTCTATGTCCATTCCTTCGCGGGACACGACGAGAAAAAAATACTCACCGACTTCGCCAAGATAGTTGAAACCTATTTCAACGACTCGAACAGCCGTTTCTGCGGACACAACATCAAAGAATTCGACATACCATTCATCGCAAGGCGTATGCTTATCCATGGAATGAAACTCCCCAAAATCATCAATATTTCAGGTATGCGTCCGTGGGAGAACCCCCACCTCGACACCCTCGATATGTGGAAATTCGGCGACTACAAGCACTACACCTCCCTCGAACTCCTCGCCACCATTTTCGGAATACCCACCCCAAAGGACGACATCAACGGCAGCATGGTTTATGGCGTGTACTGGAAAGACAACGACCTGCCGCGCATTGCCAAATACTGCGAAAAAGACACAATAACCGTCGCCAAACTGTTTTTCAAGCTGAAAAACATAACCGACCGGCGACTCAACGATGAAAACATCATAACACTTAAATAAAATAGATTATCATGAAAAGACTTATTTTACCTTTAATTGCCTTGTCAATGCTGATAACCAGCTGTATAGGCGGCGACGTTTACGAATCGCCAAGCAACGACAGAACTTCCGGCAACGGCGACCTCGAATTGATAACCAAAAGCATCACCGTGCGCCCCAACCAGTGGGTGATCGACGGAACCCCGGGCAACGAGGGAGCGGTTCTCATCTCCGAATGGTCCATCCGCGAAATCAGCCAGTACGTGCTCGAAAACGGAATGATGCAGGTGTCGTATGTGTTTTATGACAACAACGGCAACCTTGTGGAGCATCCGCTGCCCTACATTCTGCCTTACGCCGGCTCGCCCGCCAATACAGTGGAAACCTACCGCTGGTTTGCCGAAAGAGGTAGGCTCACTCTCGTGATAGAATCGTCGGATTTCCAGTGCTATTCGCGCGAGGAAGACTTAGACTTCAAAGTGTCTATTCTGAAATACAGATAGTCCAAGGCCAGACCAAAACAAGAACGCTTCCCATATTTTCGGGAGGCGTTTTTTTTTGTCCACATACCATATCCCGAAAAAGAATAAAACAAGCGGCAATTTTTGGAAAAAAATAATGACGATGAACAAAAAATCAACAATAAAAAGTGAAAAACCACCAGGAGATGTAAAAAAAGTTTGCCCAATAATATGTTTATAATCAATCATTTGCAACATTGTAAAAAATAAAAAGAAAAAAAAGTTTTGTCATATCGGAAAAAAAATGTAATTTTGCACACTCAAAAATGAGACGAGTTATTTGAAACAATGAGATAAAAAGCCGATGTAACTCAGTTGGCCAGAGTAGCTGATTTGTAATCAGCCTGTCGGGGGTTCGAATCCCTCCATCGGCTCCGCTCTATTTAATATTAAGTAGGGAGGCAACACAAAAATAAATGGGGAAGTCGCATAGTGGCAATTGCAACAGACTGTAAATCTGTCCTCGGAAGAGTTCGGTGGTTCGAGTCCACCCTTCCCCACAAAACCTGCGGAAGTAGCTCATTTGGTAGAGCGATAGCCTTCCAAGCTATAGGTGGCGGGTTCGAGCCCCGTCTTCCGCTCCAAAGGTGAAAAAGGGCAAAAGAGCGTTTTGCTCATTTTTCAAGAAAAAAACAAGCCGTTGTAGCTCAGTGGTAGAGCACTTCCTTGGTAAGGAAGGGGTCACGAGTTCAACTCTCGTCAATGGCTCAGAAACATTCCTCATCACGGATAATCTGACAGAAAAGATGATTCGGGTGGGGAATTGAGTAATGTAATCAAATCAAATATTTATAAACAGTTTAATTCAGAAACACAATGGCAAAAGAAAAATTTGAGCGTACTAAACCTCATGTGAACATTGGTACCATCGGCCACGTTGACCATGGTAAAACAACCCTGACAGCCGCTATCACAAAAGTGCTGGCTTCCAAAGGTCTTTCCGAAATTAAGACTTTCGACGCCATCGACTCGGCTCCCGAAGAAAAAGAAAGAGGTATCACCATCAACACCGCACACGTTGAATATCAGACCGAAACCCGCCACTATGCACACGTTGACTGCCCGGGCCACGCCGACTATGTGAAGAACATGGTAACGGGTGCTGCTCAGATGGACGGTGCCATCATCGTGGTTGCTGCTACTGACGGTCCTCTGCCTCAGACACGTGAGCACATCCTGCTCGCTCGTCAGGTGAACGTCCCCCGTCTGGTGGTGTTCCTTAACAAGTGTGATATGGTTGACGACGAGGAGATGCTCGAGCTCGTTGAGATGGAAATGC
>JAFSOU010000128.1 GCA_017443265.1 Bacteroidales bacterium
CACGTGTATTCCCCGTATGCCATAATATACTTTGATTTCGAAAAATTGTCGTTAAAAGCCCAAGACACCAAAGCCGACAAAACTTTCAACATCAACAATGAACAATACCGGAACTATCAAAAATACAATTTCAACTTGGTTTTTGTACACCCGAGGCTTGCTTCCATAGGATGGCCCGACGAAGAATTTCCGCAGGAAAAATATATGTCCGACGAAGTGCGAAACATTCCTCTTATCGACGCTTTTGGCAAAAAAAAGTATCTCAAGGATTTTTCGGGATGGATTTTGGTGGACTTGTGGATATATGGCTGCAAACCGTGTATGGATTTTCACGATAATTTGAAAAAAGAGCAAGAAAAATATGGATTCCGCTTAATTGAAAAAGAAGGCGTTACTATTTTATGCATCAACCCGAGTAAAGACCCTCAAAAACTATCGAAATATGCCAACCGTTTCAATATCACCGACATCGCCTACTGGACCAATGATAGTGATTTCTTCGATTATTTCAATGTCTTGAGGTATCCCCGTTACTACTTATATGCCCCCGACGGCACTTTGGTTTTCGAAGGCATTGTAGATGCAAATGACTACACCCCTCTGCTGCAGGCAAAAAAAGAATACGAACAAAAAAATCCTGCCCGAAATGAGGAATAAAATCACCAAATTGTTCCCTGCCGTGTAAAGTCAACAATCAAACAAACAACGTGTTTCATGAAAAAAATATCCATACTATTTTTGTTTTTTCTTTTTGTTGCCAACCTGATTTTTTGTCAGTGCGATATAAAAGACAAGATAAATTTAAAAGCCTCTGTTTTTTGGCAAAAGAACGTAATCGTTCCAATGCACAAACACAAAGAATTATCAATTGATGTATATCATGTGCGGGCCGGCAACCTTGATAACGCCTACTCTTACAAACTAATCAAGACTGCTGATTATAAAGCCTATCTGTCGGAAGATGAGCTTGCCTATTATTTTGACGACACTATAGTAAAAGCTGTGGACAATATTACCAACGAACTTATGACAGGCCATGTCGGCGAGGATTTCTACGAGATACAGTGGTTGCAAATATGGCATAATTCCACAGAGTTTTTCAGCCCGTTTTTTGATAAAAAAGCAAAATATTTGTTCTCCGGAATAAAAGACTCCATAATCGACGGAACTAAATACAAAATCATGCAAAGGATAAAAAACAACACCCGCGCATATAATGAAAAAACCGGAAAATACGACATACCGATGTTCCATGTAGTGGATTACTATTTTAACGAAACATCCAAATGCATAGACTACATTTGCGCCACACCTGTCGATTGTCCTGAAAACGTTGCTTGGAAAAATGAATTTTATATAAAATACAACTATGTGATAGACAGCGGATTGGTTGCTAAAACCTTCGATTTCAGCAGCCAGCGGTATAAAAACCATTCTCGGCACAACGATGATTTCTGGCCATATTCCAAATCGTACTCGTCAACCAAGCAGTCGGAACTCGTAAAAAATGTTTTGGATTTTCCTGTAGTATCGCTGAACAACGACACTACTAATATCGGGCAGGAAGAAGGCTGGTTGCTTTTGGATTTTTGGTTTATTGGCTGTCCAGGCTGCATGAAATGGATGCGGTCTCTGAAAAACGAAAAGGATACTTTGGGTTTCCGCATTTTGGAAAACGAAGGAATAAAAATAATGTTGATAAACCCACTCTCCAACAACTTCGATGTTCTAACAACTTTAGCGGATAATTATTTCGCAAAAGACATTATGTATCATGCAAAAGCCTTGGGCAATATTTTTAACATCCGTCCCATGCCAAAATACATCCTCGTCTCGCCAGAAAAACAAATTGTTTACACAACAGGAGACCTTTCCGACTATTCCGAACTCTTGAAAGCAAAAAAAGAATACGAACAAAATCATCCCGTCCAAAATGAGAAATAAAATCACAACCATAGTTTTGTTAATCCTGCTGCCCCTTGCCGTAGGTAGTGGCAGGTAAAAAGCCGACGGAAGGCGCCGCAATACAATTCCAGTGCGAGACCTACGACTACCACAATATCGCCCAAGGCAGCAGTGGCACCTGCTATTTCGTTTACACCAACACAGGCACAGAGCCGCTTGTTCTCAGCTCGGTATCGACAAGCTGCGGGTGCACCGTTCCCTATTGGTCCAAAAAACCGCTCCTTCCCGGTAAATCGGCAAAGATAAAAGTGGTGTACAACACCTCTCAGCTCGGCAATTTCCGCAAAGTGATTTCCGTAAAGTCCAACGCCACCAACACCCCCTCGGCTGTGTTGCGGATAAAGGGCAAGGTGGTTTCGGCCAAACAGACTAAACGCGCTTGATGCCACCACATCAACAACATTGGCGTCGGGTAAACAAGTAAAAGGCGATAAAATGTACCTCGCACCCGAAAAACAAGCTCAACTGTGGTAATTGACGTGTTGAGCGATATGTAAAAAATGCCACCCCAAAAGGTGGCATTTTTTAGTGTATAGGTCAATCTGAGGTTTGTGTTTTGCCGCGCTGCTCCATAGAGAACCATGGACTTTTCTTGGTTTGTCCTGCCCCCCCCTCGCCGTCAAATGATGACGTCCGACAACATTTGACGCCTAAACAATAAAAGATTCTAAGTATTTTTGCAAACGTGGAGAATAAATAAATGATATATGAAAATTATTGATAATCAAGATAATGCGGAGCTTGTGCACTTGAAAAATGTGTGTAAATATCTGATTGTCGGCATTTTACCACTCCATAAACTCGTTTTTCTTTCCTGCCACCTCTTCAAATGCTATATAGGACGGGTAATTACTTTTTTCGCTATATTTTTCGGGTTCTTTGAAAAAGTATCGTCTTGCGAAACCACTGCAAAACACGGAATAAGACAGTATTTCGAACGACGAACAAAGTACAAACCAACGGCCGTCGCGGCAGGAGACTATATCTCACCTGACCACGCCCTGCCAGAGTATTTTATCTTTTGGCAGAGCAAAAACGGATGAAAAAGACAAATAAAATAATAATTATACTTTAATTTGACGATTATGAGTAAATATCACAACTTTATCATAAAGCATAGAATTTTATTCTACTTTATTGCGGATATAACATTTGCACTTTTTATGAGTCTATTTTACTTCATTGTTTGTTCAGAAGAGAGTTTTTGGATGTTCAGCCATCTTAAACTTACGCTAATTTTTATGTTCCTCTGGATGGGATTTCCTTTTGCAATCTGGATTTATGAGCGGATATGTAAAAAACACAAACAACCATCCAGTTGATAGAATAGTTTATTAGTCATGAAAACGGTATTTGCAATTAAAATTGTAAGTGCCATTTTCATCTCAAAAAGCGTCACATTTAGTTGTTGAATTCAGAGTCGATTTTAGGCATGTTTTTGCATTGAAATATTCACCAATAAATTAAAAACCATGAAAAAAACAGTTTTATTAATTGTCGGAATTCTGTGTTGCGGTCTTGCTTGCGCCCAATACAAGCCCGGCGACACCAGAAAGAAGTCACCTATAATAGATAGCGTGGAGTTGCACGGTCAAAAATATCTTACTGTATCGTTCCACGCTAATGGCGACAGTCTGATATACGTGGTGGAGCAAATTAAAGAATGCGGCTGGGAATTTGCCTCTTGCCAAACAGAAGAAAACAATTCAATACGTATTTGTGCGAAATGCCCTATGAAAGACAACGTTCCAATACCAGTGCTTTGCATAGGAAAATTCGATTATCCGGACGGATCTTTCAACTTTGAAGGAGTTACACCCTACGGGAAGAAGACCGTGCTAACCCGCACATTCAAAAATGGGAAACTCGTAAGCGAATCTCGTGATGGCAAAGATTGGACTCCAAAGTTCATCGTTTCTCCCGATGTAACGGATGTTTGGTAAACATTCGTATTCCCAAAAGCAAGACAATGGTGCTCCACCGAGGACGTTCACTCCCTCGGCCGCTGGCGCGTAAACGGCACCCTGCCGCACATCGCAGCTTTCATCAAAGCCTTCAACATCAAGGAAGGCGACAAGATGTACCTCGCACCCGAAAAACAGGCACAGCTGTGGTAATTGACGTGTTGAGCAACAGAATATAAAGAAGACAAAAAGCGGCGGAGCCGTTCGGCTCCGCCGCTTTTTTTTGTCGCCCCAATCTCCTAAAACAAGCATTTCAAAAAAAATAAACAACGGTTAAAAGTAAGTTAATCTTTCGGGTGAGTTTTCGTTTTATCAAAAAAAATCATATCTTTGCAACTTCAAAAAAACATTGAAAAATTAAGAAATAAAACTGTAAATCATTTTAAAGCAATAATTTAAAATATGAAAAAAATATTCTTACTTGCAGCATTATCGTTGGCTGTGCTTAACGGAGCTTTTGCCGTTATAGCTTATCCGGGAATCATCAAATTCACTCAGCCCGACAACAAAACCACAGTTCAAATATATCTTTTCGGCGACGAACGTTTCCACTGGGGCGAAACACTCGACGGCTATTCGCTTATGCACGACAGCGAAGGCTATTTCGTTTATGCCACAAAAAACGAGAACGGCGAAATGGTGCCTACTCAGTTCAGGGCTACCGAGATTGCCGACCGCCCAGCCGAAGTGGTGGCTTTCCTCGAACAAACTCCCAAACACCTGCGCTACACAACCGAACAGTGCAACCTTATGCGCACCATGTGGAATATGATAAACGACAACCCCAATATCCAAACGGGATTGAAGCGAGGCGAGAAAGCTTTGGATGTAACCCACGGCAACACCCGTCTGCTCGTTATTTTGGTTAATTTCTCCGACAGACGCTTTATGAAAGACCGTTCAACTGTTGACAAACTTTACAACCAGGTCAATTATTCCAATGTTACAATGCGTGGCAGCGTTCACGATTACTACTACGAGAACTCTTTCGGCCAGATGAACCTCACCTTCGAAGTGGTCGGCCCTTATACATTGCCGCAAACCATAGCCTATTATGGCAACAATACCAATGGCAACTCCCAGCAATTCGCCTACGACGCCATTCAGCTCGCTGTTGCCGATGGCGTTGACCTCTCGCAATACGACCTCGACGGCGACAACAATGTCGATGGCGTTCATATCATGTTTGCCGGTTATGGCGAGGAAAGCTCCGGAACAGCCGACCAGATATGGTCGCACAAGGGCACCCTCACCCATCCCGTCTATAGCAACAACGTTTACGCAAAGACATATTCATGTTCGCCCGAATTGCACGGCGGCTCAGGTTCGGTGCTCTCCACCGTTGGCGTTATCTGCCACGAACTTGGACACGTTTTCGGCGCCCCCGACTACTATGATGTTGACAACAACCACGGCGGATCCGGTACGGCCGGCTACGCCGCCAACGGACAGTGGGACATCATGTCGTCGGGTTCGTGGAACGGCTCCGCAAGCGCACTCAGCGGCAACCAGCCTTCGCACCACAACCCCTTCACCAAATGTGTTACTTACGGATGGGGTACGATAAAAGAAATTACCAGCCCGCAGGCATTGGTGCTCTATCCTTTCTCGCAAGACTCCGCTTCGGTTTACAAGGTAACCACAACCACCAACAACGAGTATTACCTTCTGGAAAACCGTCAGCAACTGGGTTTCGACGCTTCGTTGCCCGGACACGGACTTGTTATATACCACGTGCATTCCTATTTCAATCCTACCAGTCAAAACAACAATGTGAACCACCCGCTGAAATTTTATCCTGTCTGCGCCGGCATTTCCATTGCCCAGCCTAACAGCGACCCCAGTTCATACGGCAACATCAACTCATCTGCCTGCCCGTTCCCCGGCTCAGCACGCAAAACTACTTTCGCCGACAACACAAGCCCCTCTATGAAATCGTGGGCCGGAGCCAATACCAACAAGCCTCTGAACAACATCACCGAAAACACCACTCTGAACACCATCAGTTTCACCTTCAACGGTGCCGGCGTTAACGCTTCCAATGCAAAAGCCGTGGCGCACAACCGCACACAGGTCGAGGTGCAGTGGCGCATATTCGGAGCTCAGGAAGTGATGCTGGTTTATTCCCCCAACGGATCCTTTGGCACGCCTTCGGGCAACTACACTGTCGGTCAGAGCATTACCGGCGGCGGAACAGTGCTATATATCGGCGATGGTTTGTCGTACACTCACACAGGCCTCACAGCAGGGACAACATACCGTTACAAAATTTTCACAAAACTCAGCAACACCCCCACTTGGTCGACTGGTATCACATGCAGCACAACAACTCCCACCTGCGCACCGGCCTCTCTTCCCTACACACAGCAGTTTGCCAACAACACTTTCCCATCGTGCTGGAGCCGCGAAACAACGAACAATGCCGTAAACTGGCAGATTGGTGCCGGCAACGGTGCCAACTTCCCCTCCTCGGCATATTCGGCACCCTACAATGCTTATTGCAACACCACCGACAGAAACAATATCGGCAGCCAGGCCACTCTGATAACCGAACCCTTCGACTTCTCGTCGGTATCCGAAGCCAACATAAAATTCAGATACTGCAACAACAAATATACAGCATTCCAGGACGTTCTTACAGTGATGTACCGTGCTTCGTATGACGACCCATGGAGCCCGATAGCCACTTTCAACAAGAGCGTTTCCAGCTGGACCGAGGTGCAACTCAACCTCCCCAATCTCTCCGATTACTACCAGATAGCTTTCGTAGCCACCACAAACATGGGCAGGGGAGCCTGCATCGACGATATCACCATCAGTCAGGGACACGTGGCCATCGAACCCGCCACAGCCACCAACCCCCGCATCACCATGTACCCCAACCCGGCATCCTCCACTGTAACACTCAGCATCGAAGGCAACTACAACCAATCAACCTTCACAGTGTTCGACCTCACAGGTAAAGCTCTGATCAACGGCACAATGCAAGGTGGCGAAAAGAAAACAATCTCCACAGGAAACCTCAAATCAGGCATGTATTTCGTAAGATTCCAAAACGACAGTTACCAAAAAACGGAGACTCTCATAATAAAATAATATTTAGCAAAAATGCAAAAAGGGAAGATGTGCTCCAATTCACACTTCCCTTTTTTTATGAAAAACATCAAAAAACAATGAAAAAAGCTGTAACAATAGCATTACTGCTCTATCTGGCCTGCAAAACAGCAACCGCCGTTACCGCATACCCGGAACTCGTCAAATTTGTGCAACCCGACAAACGAACTACCGTAATGCTCTATCTCAAAGGCGACGAACGTGTGCATTGGGCTGAGACAGTGGACGGATACTCCCTCGTTACCAACGACGACGGATATTTTGTTTACGCATTCAAGGACGCAATGGGCAATATGATGCCGTCCGAATTTGTCGCCACCGATGTGGAAAACCGCACGCCACAAACTATCAAGTTCATCGAGAACGTGCCGAAACATCTGCGCTACAGCAAAACTCAGATAGATGCAATGCTCTCGTTGTGGGAGGTGAAAGACAACCTTACGGCAAAATCAAGAAAATCGCCGGGCATCACGGGCAACCGAAAAATACTTGTGATATTGATGGGCTTTCAGGACAAACGATTCATTATGCTCCGAGCTATGGTGCGCGCCATATTCAACGAAGTTAATTACGTGGCCACCGGCGTTTACGGAAGCGTCCACGACTACTATTACGAAAACTCTTACGGTCAGCTCAACCTCACTGCCGACGTTATGGGCCCTTACATCTGCGACAGCAACGCCGCCTATTACGGAAGCAACGACAACCAGAGCGTGGGCTATCAGGCCTTCGCCACCGAGGCTATAATGGCAGCGGCACCGCATGTGGATTTCTCCGACTACGACAATGATGGCGACGGCATTGTGGATTGTGTGCACATCCTCTTTGCCGGATACGGCGAAGAAGCCGGCGGCGGCGCCGACTGCATCTGGTCGCACAAATGGAACCTGTTCCAGCCAATAACCCAGAACAATACAACCATCAACACATACTCCTGCTCCCCAGAGCTGGGCGGCTCTTCGGGAAACACTCTTACAAAAATCGGCGTTATCTGCCACGAGATAGGCCATGTGTTCGGCGCCCCCGATTTCTACGACACCGACTACGAAGGCACTGGCGGACAATTTCCAGGCACCGGCAAATGGGATCTCATGGCCGGAGGCAGCTGGAATGGCGGCGGAGCATCGCCCGCACACCACAACCCTTACACCAAAAGCGAGATATACAAATGGACCGAATTGAAAACCCTATCCTCGCCGGGATGTGTAACATTGCTGCCTAACAGCACCGACTCGTCGTCGTTCTACAAACTCAACACTACCACAAGGGGAGAATACTATATCATCGAAAACCGCCAGCAGGTGGGCTTCGACCGCGGAATACCCGGTCACGGCTTGTTGCTATATCACGCACACGCAGACCTCCCAAGAGGCGGAGGTATCAATGTGGGACACCCTCAAAAACTATATGTCGTGTCGGCCGCATCGCATAACAAAATACCTTCGGGACCGCTGTCGTCTTATGCAGGCGTCGAATCACAACTCGCACCATTCCCGGGTGGCACTTTGTCGCACTTGCTCAACGACACCACTTGTCCCGCTCTTATTTCTTGGGCAGGAGCTGCTTCGGGACACAGGCTCACCTATATAGGCGAAAACACATATAACAACACAGTGTCATTTGTTTACAACGGCGGTTGCACCCCCGAAGCCTCGGCTTTCAGCGGCGAAGGCATAAGCGGAACAAAAATACAGCTCTCGTGGACTCCCTTCGGCGGACAAAAGGTGATGATTGTTGTCAACGACACCAACAATTTTACAACTCCTCAAAACAAAATCTACAACATCGGCGACACTCTCGCCACCGGCGAAAAAGTGATAGCCTACAACCTGTTCGACATCCACACGCTATGCTCCAATCTGCATCCGCGCACCACATACTATTTCCATTTATATACAATGCTCGACGACTCCACCTACACTTCGGGACTGACATGCAGCGCCACTACCCTCTGCGCAAACACGCCATATCCTTTCCACGAGGATTTCCAGTTCGACCAGGGCACCACTAACTGCTGGGAATTCGTTAATCAAGGCGGCGTGTCGTGGAAGAAAGACCTCGAAGGACATAACGTGTATATCTCTCTCAAAGCCGACAGCAACTCAACGGTTACCACCGGCTCGGCATTTGCACGTGTTTCGCCACTCAATCTGGAGGGCAACAGCAATCTCGTTCTCCTTCTCGACGTGCGCAACACGCTCCGCTACGACACCATCGACGATTCAACTGTAGTGCCGCGTATCGATACACTTTTTGTGAAGTATCGCAACGAAACTATGAGCCAGTGGCAGACACTGCGCATGTTCTGCGACAACTTGCCCACATGGCAGCATTTCTCCATACCGCTGCCCAACACCACCGGCGATTACCTAATAGCCCTCGACGGACATTACGGCGGTCAGACTTTGTCGGTGGACAATGTGAAAGTAACCACGGTACACCTTGTCTCCGTCACCACCGACGGTAACGGCACAGTGTCGCCAGGCGACGCCACCAACAGCGTGGCAGTACCCGACGGCGAAAGCATCACTTTCAACATAACTCCAAACAGCGGTTACCAGATCAATGAGATATATGTGGATTACCAACAGCAACGTAGGGTGAACCCATTCACAATCAATAATGTAACCGAACCTCATGTGCTGTATGTTACTTTCAAACAACGCTTGGCAATAGAGTCGGCCGACGAACAGTATCTGAAAGTGTTTCCCAATCCCGCTTCAGATTATGTAACCATAGCTCTGGCAAACGCCACGCAGTCCGAGTACTCGCTATACGATATGGCAGGACGCGAGATAGCAAAAGGCGTGCTCACGGCCGAAACACCGGTGCGCCTTGATTTGTCGCATCTCGCCAACGGAGTGTATTACATCAAAGTGTTGGGAGAAAACTTCAGAAGCACCGAAAAGATAATTGTGTCTAAATAAATAGTTGCATAAGAAGTAGCAAAAAGACACCTCCGAGTGTCAATCTATTTTCCAGCATACGTATGACCGCCGACGAAATAAAACTCATCGAAGCCTGCAAAAAGCAAGAACCATTGGCGCAAAAACACCTTTACGAGTTGTATGCACCGAAGATGCTTGCCATTTGTCGCAGGTATATGGGCTCCGAAGAGGCTGCCGAAGATGTGTTTCACGACGGTTTTGTGAAAGTTCTTACAAAAATCAACTCGTTCAAAGGCAACAGCTCCATATTCACATGGATGCGCACCATAATGGTACATACCGCCCTCAACGCTTTGCGCGCCAGCGTGGTGAGCAAGAAAAGCTCCGAGGACAATATGGAAATACTCAACGATACCCAAAGCGACGAGGATATTTTTTCGGGCTTCACCGCCAAGGAACTGATACAGGCCATAGAATCGCTCCCCGACCTTTACCGCACAATCTTCAACATGCGCGAAGTGGAAGGTTACGAATACAACGAAATCGCCGAATCGATGAATATGACCGAAAGCTACGCCAGAGTGTGTCTGGCCCGCGCTAAAAATATGCTGAGGAAAATAATTGAGAACAATTTCGATTATTGATTCGAAAAAATGATAAAAATAAACAAAAAAATATGAAAAATTGTAGCAAAAAGCCTCTAAGTGTGTCTAAAAAACGTCAGACCATTGAAAGGTGTTGACGCATTTGCTCTTGTGTGCCAATGCAACAATCTCTTTTTTAGAGTTTTATGATTATTTTGAAAAACGACAATTACAAATAAAAAAGATATGAGTAACTTTTTTAAAAACCTATTCGAAAACTACGAAGAACAGCCTGCACCCGAAATGTGGGAAAAAGTGATGGCCGACGTAAAGCACCACAACAAAGTGGTGAGGGCAAGAAAGATAGCAGGCGTAGCTTCTTTGGTAGTGGCTGGTGGAGTAGCTGCTTTGTTGCTCGTTAACAACAACAGCGAAAATTCCGCTGCCAAAACTATGATTGCACAGGAAACCACAGTGGAAACAGTATCCACCCAAGTTCCGGAATCTGTAGTTGCAGAAAACGAAACGATGCAACCCGCAGCCCAGGCGCAGCAGGAAAACAAAATCGTTGCCCCCGTTTCCAAAAACACAACAGCCCAAACACAAGTGGCCAAGGCTGAGGCAGAAAACACTGTTGCCGTTGCCACTGCAGAAAAAACGCTTGTTGCCTCAACTCCCGAAAAACAAAACGTAGCCGTTGCCGAACATACGACAAAAGCCGAGCCCTCTCGTGCCGCTACCAATGTGGCTGCAACAGCAACAACCACAAACAACACTTTGGCCGAAACATCGCAACCTGCAAAAACTGTTGTTGCCAACAAAATGCGCTCCGGCACCAACCCCGACACAACAAGCAACATTACCGACGAACAGGTAAAAATCATAGTGCCAACAGCCTTCACTCCCGACAAATCGGAAAACAACCAGTTCTACGTAACCTGCAACCATCCCGACTTGGTTAAGAGTTTCGAACTCAGTATTTTCACCCGCAACGGACTGATGGTGTTCCACACCAAGGACATCAACGAACGCTGGGACGGCAAATACAAAGGCCGTGTGCAGAACATGGGAGCCTACGCCTACGTGCTTATTTACACCACAGCGTCGGGACAAAAGGAAGTGCAGAAAGGAAGCATCACCATAATAAGATAAAAACAGCTGACAAGATACAAAAATCAGCTATAAAAGTAAGAAACACAAGCCTGTACCAATAATTTTGGGACAGGCTTTTTTTTTGCTTTCATTATGTAAAAAAAAAAACGTATATTTGTGCAAACACAGATATCAATAAAAAATACGTAAATAAATGGAAAAGAGAGATTTACTGAAAGATGTCGTTAAACATATCGACATTAAAAGCTACAATTCTACACAATTGATAGACGCAATGCGCAATATGTCGTTCACTTCGCGCGACACAGCCCGCGCCGCCGACATATTCATGCAGATGATAGCCGAAAAGGATTGTACCAACATCCTTACCATCGCCGGTTCCACCTCCGCTGCAGGTTGTATGCAGGTGTATGTGGACATGGTTCGAAACAAAATGGTCGACGTGGTTGTGTCCACCGGCGCTTCCATTATCGACATGGACCTTTTCGAAGCCCTCGGTTTCAAACACTATATCGGCGAAAAAGAGAATGTCATACCCGACACTACATTGCGTGAACTTTACATCGACCGCATATACGACACATATATCGACGAGGAAGAGCTTCAGGCCTGCGACAACGCCACCTACGAGCTCTCCAACATGCTCGACCCCCGTCCGTACTCCTCGCGTGAGTTCATCCACGAACTCGGCAAATGGCTGCACGACGGCCGCGCTGTGAAAAAAGACAGCCTGATACAGACCTGCTACGAATGCGGCGTGCCAATTTTCTGCCCCGCTTTCAGCGACTCCTCCGCCGGCTTCGGCATCGGCAAACATCAGTGGGAACGCACCCATAAAGGCGAGAAATACGTCTCCATCGACTCGGTGCGCGACTTTGTGGAACTAACCGAAATCAAGATGGCTGCCCCCGAAACAGGATTGTTCATGGTAGGCGGCGGCACACCCAAAAACTTCGCTCAGGACACCGTGGTTTGTGCCGAAATCCTCGGCTACGACGTGCCTATGCACAAATACGCTATTCAGATAACCGTTGCCGACGTTCGCGACGGCGCCTGCTCCTCATCGACACTGCTCGAGGCCGGCTCGTGGGGCAAAGTGAGCGAAAAACTGCAGCAGATGGTTTACGCCGAAGGCACCACAGTGATACCCCTGATAGCCTCATACGTGTACCACAACGGCGACTGGAAAGCCCGCGAATACAAGAACTGGCAGAAAATTTACAACAAATAAACCGCCACAAAACAGCTTCCCCCTATGGATACAGCAGAAAGGCAGAAAATCATAGCCCTTATTCACCGCGAAGTGGTGCTTGCCACCGGCTGCACCGAACCCGTGGCCGTGGCCCTTGCCGCCGCCAAGGCGCGCGAAACACTCGGCACCGTCCCCGACAGGGTTGAGCTGTATCTTAGCAAAAACATATTCAAAAACGCTATGGGCGTGGGCATACCCGGAACAGGGATGATAGGGCTGCCCGTAGCTGTGGCAATGGGCGCTGTTAAAGGCGACGCCTCGCGACTGCTCGAAGTCCTCGATATGGGCAAAGACGACATCGCTGTGTCGAAATTGTGGCTCGAACAGCACAAGGACGACATCCACATCACTGTGAAAGACAACGTGGACAAGCTCTACATAGAGTGTGTGTGCTCCAAGGACAGCGACACCGCCACGGCCATAATAGCCGGACAGCATACATGCTTTGTGCATGTGTCGAAAAACGGCAAAGTGCTGTACGAAAACAAAGCCGCGACCTGCTCCGACAGCAACGACGAATGCGATGTGAGTCTGAGCGCCCGCAAGGTGTACGATTTCGCCACCACGGCACCGCTGGAAGAAATTGATTTTATCAACGACACGGTGAAATACAATATCTCGGCCTCCGACCGAGGTCTTGCCGGCGACTACGGCCTTACCACAGGCAAGTTGCTGATGAACATGGCCCACGGCGACGTGGTGCATACCACCGTGGCCAAGACCGTGGCAGCCTCCGACGCACGTATGGACGGATGCACGGTGCCCGTGTACAGCAACTCGGGCAGCGGCAACCAAGGCATCGCCTGCACCATTCCCGTTTACGAATACGGCAAACTTAAAAACTGCTCCGACGAGACCATCACCCGAGGGCTGATAATGAGCCATCTGATGTCGATATACGTGAAACACGGCATCGGACGACTTTCGGCACTTTGCGGCGTGGTGAACGCCTCCATTGGCGTAACCTCGGCTTTGACATACATGCAAGGTGGCGACTATAAGCAAATTACCTTTGCCATCAAAAACATGATAAACACCCTTACGGGAATGCTTTGCGACGGTGCCAAACCCAGCTGCGCACTGAAAGTGGCCACGGGAATCTACTCCGCTTTCGTTACAGCCGAGCTGGCGCTGCACACCAAAGTGGTGGACGAAACCGACGGACTCTCCGAAGCCGACACCGACCGCTCGATACAAAACGTGTGCAAAATAGGCAAGGACGGCATGAACGAAACCGACGACATGATTCTTGAGATAATGACAAACAAAAAACATTCATGTTCGGCAGATTGAATCCTGCGAACAATGGCTTGAAAGACAAGACGATATTTTTAAATTAAACTTTACCATAAAATACTAAAACATAAAGAGATGGAATTACACAACAACAGAGAAAGAGAAGAACTGTTTTCGAAAGTGGTAAAAGCAGGCAAACGCACTTATTTTTTTGATGTGAAAGAGACACGTGCGGGCGACAAATTCATCACTATCACCGAAAGCCGCAAGAACTTCGATGATCAAACAGGACGTTTTTATTACGAAAAAAGCAAGATGTTCCTCTATCCCGAGGATTTCGAGAAATTCGCCAACGGCCTCAACGTGGCTTTGAAATTCGTCGAAACTGGCGAAGTACCCGAAGAACCCGAAGAGGAGCCGAAAATGATGGAATCGACTAAGAGCGACGACGAGAAAATACTCGACGACATCTCGTCGATAGACGTGAACTTTTAATTACGCAACCCTTTAAACGATAGTCCAATGGGAAAAATAATAGCAATAGCAAATCAGAAAGGTGGAGTTGGGAAAACGACCACGGCTATCAATTTGGGCGCGGCTCTTGCCGTTCTCGAAAACAAAGTGCTGCTCGTAGATGCCGACCCGCAGGCCAACGCCACATCGGGAGTGGGGGTGGACCCCGAATCGGCCACGACTTATGGCACCTACAAGTGCATTATGGGCGAGGTGAAAGCCAAAGACTGCATTGTGGAGACAAACACACCAAACCTCAGCGTGCTGCCCACCTGCATCGACCTTGTGGGCGCCGAAGTGGAACTGGTGGAGCAGCCCCGCAGGGAGTTCTATATGAAAGAGGCTCTCGCCGAAGTCCGCGACGCATACGATTATATCATTATAGACTGCTCCCCGTCGCTGGGTATGATAACGGTGAACGCTCTCACAGCCTCCGATTCGGTTATCATTCCGGTGCAGAGCGAATACTTCGCCCTCGAAGGTTTGGGCAAGCTGCTGAACACCATTAAGATAGTCCAGACCCACCTGAACACAAGCCTGTCGATAGAAGGCATTGTGATAACGATGTTCGACTCGCGTCTGCGCCTGGCCCGTCAGGTGGTGGAAGACGTGCGTACACACTTCCAAGGCATGGTTTTCGACACACTTATCTACCGCAACACCAAGCTGAGCGAGGCGCCAAGTCACGGCGAAACTATCATTATGTACGACGCAAGTTGCACGGGCTCCGTAAATTATCTTAACCTTGCCCGCGAAATCATTACCAAAAACAAACAATAATCATTGTTATGGCAAAAGCTAAGAAAGAGGCTCTTGGACGTGGCTTGGGCTCACTGCTCGGCACAACAACCGAAGTGGTAAGCGTGACCACCGAAATAGGCAAACTCAAGATAAAAGACATAGAGACAAACCCGTATCAGCCGCGAAAGGATTTCGACACGGAAAGTCTCGCCGAACTTGCCGACTCCATACGTCAGCAGGGCGTTATAACACCTATCACGGTACGCAGGCTCGAAACAGGCAAGTACCAGCTTATAGCAGGCGAACGCCGTCTGCGCGCCGCAAAAATGGCCAAACTTGCCGAAATCCCCGCATACATACGCACCGCCACCGATCAGCAGATGATGGAAATGGCAATTGTGGAGAACATACAGCGCGAAAACCTCAACGCGATGGAGATAGCACTTTCGTACTCCACTCTTATCGAAGAATGCGGACTTACGCAGGAACAGCTGAGCGAAAAGGTAGGCAAAAACCGCTCCACCATCACCAACTACCTGCGACTGCTGAAACTTCCCGCCGAGGTGCAGATTGCACTGAAAGACAATGCTATAAGCATGGCGCACGCCCGCGCTATGATTACCATAGAGGATGCCGACAAACAACTGCTGCTGCTCCGCGAGATAACGAGCAAGGACCTTTCGGTTCGTCAGACAGAGAGTCTGGCCAAAAGCCTGCTCGCCGAGAACGCCAAGCCCGCCGCCAAGAAATCTGCCAAACAGCCGCTGCCCGAACTGCACGAATCGACTAAAAACGAACTGAAAAAATACATACAGTCCGAAGTGGAGATAAAACGCTCGCGCAAGGGCAAGGGCAGTCTGACTATTTATTTTAACAACGACTCTGATTTTCAACGTATTGTAAAGATTTTGCAGAATAAATGATTCCTTGCAGGAATATAAAAGACAATGTGCAGAGGGTAAGGGCTTTGGCTGTTACTCTCTGTGTCGTATTGTTGTTTTTGCAAAATGTTGCGGCACAGGATACTGTCAAAGTAAAGGAAGTTACGGTTTCTGCCAAGGATACAACGAGGAGGCATTCACACAAATTGTCGGCATTCAAGAAAATGCCCCGAAATACGCAGTCGGGTAAGGCTGTGGTTGTAACTCCCGATTCCAATGTGAACGGTTTGCAGGTAACCGCCGACACTGTTGTCGTTGCCACAGCCCCCGAGCATTCGCCAACAAAAGCGATGTGGATGTCCGCCGTATTGCCCGGACTTGGACAGGTGTACAACAAACAGGCGTGGAAAATACCCATCATCTATGCCGGAGCGGCAGGTGTGACTTATTTTGCAATAACCAATTACCGAAATAGGGAAATGTTCAAGAACGAGCTGATAAACCGTCAGAACGGCAACACCGACGCTCTTCTGGAACGCTACGCCAACTATCCCGATGCCAATATCTACAGTATCTACCAGTCGTACAACCGCAATTTCCAGCTGTCGCTTATAATCGGCGGCGTGTTCTATGCACTCAATATCATAGACGCCTACGTCTATGGCCATCTGTTCGATTTCGAGATAAACGACGACATAAGCCTTCACTTGCGCCCCAATGTGGAGATGTTTTCGTTGCCGGGATTCAGCACCCCTGCCACCGGACTTTCACTGCAGGTGAGATTTTGAGGGAGTTCGGAATTCGGAGTTCGGAATTGTATTTATTGGCAACTGTGAACTGACGACTATTTACCATCATTCATCCGAAAATTCCGACACAAACTGCCGGTAGGCGGAGAAAGTGTTGGCGTGCGACAGAGAACCAATGTGATTTTTTTGGTAGAAAAAAGCGAAATTGCGCTAGAAATAGTGCAATGTTTATAAAAATATGCACTAGAAATAGTGCAAATTGATAGCAAATCCGACTGTTATTCATCCGAAAATTCCGACACAAACTGCCGGTAGGCGGAGAAGGTGTTGGCGCGCGACAGAAAACCTATGTAATTGTTTTCGTTGTCGATAACCACAAGGTTGTATCGTTGTCCTATCTTGAATTTGTTCACCACGTCGGACATGGAGTCGGTTATGCGCACGCAGTCGCCTTCGGAGAGGGGGTACATCAACTCATCGACGGAGTATTTGTCGTAGAGTTCGGGTTTGAAGATAATCTTACGCACGTCGTCGAGCACTATCACGCCAAGGAATTTGTCATTTTCATCGAGCACCGGGAAAATGTTACGTTTCGACGATTCGATGGCGGTGATGAGGTCGCGGAGTTTGTCGCCGCTGCGCACTATCACGAAGTTAGTCTCGATGAGTTTTTGCATGTCCATCAGCTGCCAAGCCGACTTGTCCTTGTTGTGGGTGAGCAGGTCGCCGTGTTTTGCCAGTTTGCGGGTGTAGATGGAGTGGTGCTCGAAAGGCCGCACGCAGATGTATGTTATTGTGGTTGTAACCAGAAGCGGTGCGAAAAGTCCGTAACCGCCTGTTATTTCGGCTATGAGGAAGGTGGCCATCAGGGGTGCGTGCATCACACCTGCCATCACGCCTGCCATTCCCACAAGGGCGAAATTGGCCAACGGCAGTTGCAGTCCCATCTGGTTGAGCAGTGCTGCGACGAAAAAGCCGCTGAGTCCGCCAATCACCAACGAAGGGCCGAAGGTGCCGCCCACGCCGCCGCTGCCGATGGTTACCGAGGTGGCCACGGCTTTCAAGGCTATGATGCCGAACAATCCGAGCAGCATAATCCACGGGGAGGCGTTTGACGAGATAAGGAAACTGTTGGTTATGAATGAGTTGGGGTCGCCGTGGAGCAGGTCGTTGAGCTGCGAGTAACCTTCGCCGAAGAGGGGAGGACACAAGAAAATGAGTATGCCCAGCAGTGTGCCGCCTACGAGTATCTTCACCCACTGGCGGTTTATCCGAGCAAACGAACTTTCGATTTTTTGGTTAACCCGCAGGAAATACACCGAAACCATGGCGCAGAACAATCCCAGCACCATAAAGAAAGGTATCTGCGAAATTTGGAACGCATCTTGAATCTGGAAAGCGAACTGCACATCCGTTCCCATAAGGAAATATGCTAAGGTTGAGGCAGTTATCGAAGATATAAGCAGCGGGATGGCGGCCGTCATCGAGATGTCGAACATCAGTATTTCCAGCACGAACAGTATGCCTGCTATCGGGGCTTTGAAGATGCCCGCTATTGCGCCTGCCGCACCGCAGCCAAGCAGGAGTATTATGTTCTTGTGTTTCAGGTGAAACCATTGTCCGATGTTGGAGCCTATGGCACTGCCCGTGGTGGCGATAGGGGCCTCGAGTCCCACCGAACCGCCGAATGCCACGGTGATGGTGGAAGCCACTATCGAGCTGTACATATTGTGCCGCGGCATTTTTCCGCCTCCGCGCGAGATGGCGTAAAGCACGTTGGGTATTCCGTGGCCTATCTTGTTTCGGACTATGTATTTGAGAAACAGGACGGTAAGTATAATGCCGATGGCCGGAAAGATAAGCAGAAGGATGTTGGCTCCGCCAAACACGTCGAGACGTATCTGCATAAGCAGCACGTAGGTCTTGCGGACGAGGGTTTTGAGTATTACCGCGGCCAAACCAGCACCTGCTCCCACCAAGACGCTGAGTATCAGAACGAAATAACGTTCCGAGATGTGCCTCAGTCGCCAGATGTGCATCTTTTTGCGTAGATTGGCTGCGTTCATTTTTTGTTCGTTGTTTTGTAACTATTTGGTTGTTAGAATGATATAGTTGTATATCCACATAGAGTGGAATAACAAATATACAAAAAAAGTTTGATGATTGCTCTATTATTTTGAAAAAACCTAAAATGTAGGTGTATATAACTGTATTTTAGTTATATACATGGAGCATTCCTCCGCTGTAAACGGCGTTGTACTGGCGCAGCGGGCTTCTGGCCGGGCCTTGGATAGGTGTGCCGTCGGTGTAGATGAACTGCGAGTGGCATTCGGGGCACTCCATAATCACCGAGTTGTCGGGGTTCACCTCAACGCCGGTGCTGTTGTGGATGGGGCAGCCGCGTTCGTAGGCCACGAAATCGGTCCACGAGGTGCGGAACACCACCACGCCGCAGTAGCCTCCGGTAAGGTATTCGTAGCCGCCCACGGTGTTAAGACCGCTGTATGCCGGGCTGTCGGGGTTGATGCTGAAATTGACGTAGGCCAACGGTGCCTCCTCGTCCTTTTTGCACGAGCATAGGGCGATGCAGGCAATCAGTAATATGGCAAACGTTTTTTTCATGGGCTATTGGTTGTCGCTAAGTACCATTGTCATAACAACTTTGGCCACAATGCCAAGGGTTTTGCGGTCGATGGCGTCGAGGTTGTCGCCGGTGGTGTGCCAATGCTCGAAGAAACTTTGGTTGTGGTTGTTGGCCACAATGTCGAGCACGGGTATGTTAGTGTTTTGGTTGATGTAGAGGTGGTCGTCGAGGATGGCTTCGGACTCGGAGTTTTCGAATACTTTGCCATAGCCCAGCTGCTGTGCTATGGTCCACACTTTGTTGGTGATACCGGGTGCGAAATTTCTCGACACTTCCTCTTTGGTGAACCGAGGGTTGAAACCGCCCACCATATCGAGCAGTATGCCGTATTTTGCCGTGTAGAAAGGTGTGTGCGGGGTTCGTGCCCAATGCTGTGCGCCGAGGCACCACGAGTCGTTCTGGTAGCTGTTGGCAAAAGTTGGTGAGCCTTGGTCCTCGAGGTCGAAGAAAATATAGTCGATGCCGATGTTTATGTTATTTTGACGGAAAACGCGGGCCATCTCCATCAGCACTGCCACACCGCTGGCACCGTCGTTGGCGCCGAGTATGGGTTGATGGTGTTTGGTGGAGTCGGAGTCGTGGTCGGCGTAGGCACGCGAGTCCCAGTGGGCGGCGAGCAGTATGCGGTTTTCGGCCTGCGGGTTGACGGATGCAATGATGTTTTTGCCTTTGGCCGAGGTGTTGTCCCAAAGTGTTGCGGTGAAGTTCTGAACTATCACGGTGTCGGTCCATTGCATCATGGCATTGGCAAGGTATTGGGCGCATTTTTCATGGGCCTGCGAGTTGGGGATACGCGGACCGAAGGCAAGTTGCTGTTCCACATAGGAAAAGGCGCTGTCGGCGTTGAAATCGGGAGTTTTCACGGAGGTGTAGTCTTTTTCCGCCGGTTGGCCGGAAGGTTGGTTATTGTTGTTGCCGCAGGCGAAAAGCAGTGTCGCCGCAATAGCCATAGAGAGAAGTCTTTTTGTCATTATGTTGTATTTTTTTTCAGTGTGTAATAACTGAATTAAGGCTTTTTTATTGTGGGAACGGTGGAAAAATAGTTGATGTCCTGTTCGCTTCGCTCACGAGATCTTGTAAATCTTGTAGATTGGCTCGTTTCACTCGCATATTTGTCTAAAAAAAATCTACTATATCAACGAGATCTCTGCCCGAAGGGCAAGGAGCATTTCAATTTTCAACTCTCAATTTTCAATTCCCAAAGACGTAACTTATTATGTTGGCGCCCATCTGCAGGGCTTTGGTGCGTGAGGCCTGGCTGTCGCCGTGCACGTCTTGATCCTCCCAGCCGTCGCCGAGGTCGCACTCGTAGGTGAAGAAACACACCAGACGGCCGTTGTAGATAAGTCCGTAGCCTTTGGGCGGCAGGTTGTCGTGTTCGTGTATTTTTGGCAGGCCGTTGGGGAAGTTGTATTTCTGGTGGTAGATTGGGTGGGAGAAAGGCAGTTCCACGAATTCCAGCTCTGGGAACACTTTTTTCATCTGGGCTATGGCGAAAGGCTTAAGTCCGTAGTTGTCGTCGATATGCAGGAAACCGCCGGCAATGAGGTAGTTGCGCAGGTTCTGTGTTTCGGCGGGCGAGAAAACTATGTTGCCGTGTCCGGTGAGGTGCAGGAAAGGGTAGTTGAAGATGTCGGCGCTGCCCACGTCAACGGTGGCATATTGCGGGTTTAGGTTGGTGCCGAGCTCGGAGTTGCAGAATTTGATGAGGTTGGTGAGCGATGTGGGGTTGGCGTACCAATCGCCGCCCCCGCCGTATTTGAGCAGGGCTATCTGTGTGGTTTGTGCGTTGGCGCCAAGCCACATCAGCAAAGCTATAAATATGTAGGCTAACCGTTTATCAGTCATTGTTTATGACCTTTGCCGGTCCGCTGCCGAACATCAGGTTGAGGCCAATTTGGAAGTTGGTGCTCTTGATGTCGGAGCGTCGCAGGCTGGAAACATAGTTGGCAAGGGCGTAGATTTGGAAAAATTTGCCAAACGAGAAATTCAAGCCCAAGCCTGGGTTGAACCAGTCGGTTTTGTTGCCGTCTTTCACCACAGCGAAGGTGGCCATCACTTCGAGCCAGTTGTAGAGGTTGGCGGCAAACACCAGAGAGGTGGAGTTGCGGAACAGCGTCTTCTCGGTGGGGTTGCCCGATTTGTCGAAACAGCTTATGCTTTTGTCGAACTCGCCGTGGAAGAGCACGCCGGCACGGAACATAGAGCCTATCTTGGCCATTGCGCCGAAGTTGATTTTTGTTGGGATAGAAGTCCAGTAGGGCTGTCCAGCAGCGGAGTCGCTGGTCTGGAGTGTGTCGAGGATGGCGTCGATGGACTTGCCAATGGAGTCCCAGTTGTCCACAACCACGTGTCCGAGGTCGGTTTCTTCGAAAGACACATAGGTTCTGTCGTGGGGAGTGAGTTTTATGATGTCGTTTTTCCAGTGTATGCCTTTGCCGAGGTCGAGGATGGATGCCGAGAATTCGAACATGTTCCAGTTGTATTTGGCACCGATGTCGAGGGTGTATCCCCAGCTTTTGCCGGAGAAGATAGACTTGGCGACGTCGCCGAAGGTTTTCTGGCGGAATATCTGCGAGCCGGTGGCGGTGAAATCGTAGGCAATGATGGCGGTGGTGAGTTTGCCGTTTTCGTCGAAGGAGAGGTCGAAACGGGTGTCGTCGGAACGGAAGTCGCAGATGCCGTTGTGCAGTTTCAGGCGGGCTCCGACGGTGAGGTCGCCGATGGAGTAGCCGCCGCCGAAAGCAAAGGTGTTGTAGGCCGTGGCTTGCACTATGTTGGATTCAACAACAGAGTATTCCTTGCCGGCCATCCCTTCGAACTTGTTGGCAAGCAGGGAGACAAGTCCTGTGGGAGCGCCAAAATGGATGTCGATGTTGGTGGTAGCCGAGAACGACACAAAGAAGTTGTGTATTCTCATGCCGAAACCTATCAGGTGTATGTCGGTGTTGAAAAACAGGTTGTTGTCTTTTTTCAGTTTTTCGGCCATATCCCAGAGGTTCATATAGTGGCTGTTGTTGGCCTTGTCGTCGTAGAAAATGTCGTTGTCGGAAAGTGGTATGTGCAGCTCGGGATTGAAGCCTACAAGCGAGACGTATAAAGTGTTGTCGTTCGGGTAAAACGCCGGGTTTATATTGTTTTTCTGCGGTATGTAGGTGGAACCGAACAAAATAGGGCTGTTTTGTGCCGAAACGCTTATTGCCAAAGCGATACAGGCCACTGTGGCGATGAATGCTTTTTTCATGTTCTTATGGGTGTTTTATATGTTTTTCAATAGTTTGAAATATGACGTTGCGATTTTTGATTGTGTTTTGCAAAGATACATTTTTTTTGTGATATATTTTTTAAAAAATATAGTTAATTGATATTGAGGTTGTTGTGCGTTTGAGGCTTTCTTATTTATAATTATTGGCTGTGAGGTTCGTGAAAAAAAACGTAATTTTGCAAACCAAAACATACATTATTCATCAATACCGATTAGATATGAAAAAACTGTTTTTTGTTCTTGCAGCGGCGATGTTTGTTTTCTCGTTCGTCTCCTGCGACCCCAAAGACGACGACAATGGCAACAACGAGGGCTGGGGCAACAAGTCGCTTATGCGTACCACATGGAAACATTCCAATGAACTTTTTGAGAGCATGGTTACTTTCAAGGACGACAAAACCATATACCACCACGAGCATTATTTCGACGACGGCTCGGAGTGGAGCTACTGGGGCACATATAAATACAACGGTACCAATGGTCAGGCCACGCTCAGCTGCTACGGCGAGCCGGAATATTTCACTTTCAAAGTGGAGGGCAACAAGCTCACCGTCTTTTTCGAAGACGAGGAGATAGAACACTCCAAGTCGTTTTACGAGGACCCTGGAAACCCGCCCTCCGACGACCCCAACGACCCGTCGGCAATACAAAATACCTATTGGAAATATGAAACCGGCACAACGGGAGAAAACAATTACCTGTCGGTAACCGTTCGTTTTGCCACCGCCAGCGCCATGGTGCTTAAAACCACCTATTTGGACGAAGAACCTGTGTCGGAGGCTTATACGGGCGCTTTTACCTACAACGCAGCCTACAGTACCGGCGCCATAACACTTGTCGATGTGGAGAGCGAGGCCACAGTGGGAACTGCCACATTCTCTATTTCGGGCATGACGATGACACTGCAGATGCTCAATAATACATATAACTTGACCAAACAACAGTAATCAGTTACAGACGTACGGTATTGCTTATCATTTTTATTTGAGTTGCCGACGTGAGAAATGCAGCGAGCTGCGCTTTCCAAGCACGTTTTTATCGTTGGTGTTGAAAAAAATGGCAAGTGATTGCGAATAAATCAAAAAATAATCGTAATTTTGCAAAATATTTCGAAAACAACGAATTAAACGCTATTTATTATGAAAAAAGTATTTGCATTTGTGATGGCGGCGATGTTCGCTTTTGCGATGACATCCTGCGACGACAAATACCCCACTGGTGCTGCTGGAAGCGGTAATGGAAGTGCCGAAAACGGTGGTGGTAACGGTAATGGCGACGACAACGGCGGAGGAAATGAAAACGGCGGTGGTGGTGCTGCCGACGACGACTGGGCTGTTGTGAAATACACCACGTGGCATTACGAGAGTGAGCCACTCACGATAGAACGCGAACGTTACTATGTTTATGTGGGAGTGGAGCTCGGAGGTGCTTTCTACAACGGAACCGTCCACGAAAGGGAAGCCCGTCTGATACACAACTATTACGACAACGAC
>JAFSOU010000129.1 GCA_017443265.1 Bacteroidales bacterium
CCCGTTGGAACCGACATTGTTCACCGAAGCACCATTCCGGTTGCCTGCGGCAGGAAGGAACACCGCGCGTAATGGCGACGGCAGCGCGTTTCTCAAGTGACCGAGGGGACCTTTCTGTATATGAACCGACGGCCATATCATCGTTGTCCTTATTTATATAAGGCCCGCTGCCTATGAATTTACCCTAAATTTTCAAATTATTTCTGCGATTCTTTTTTTTATTTCCGCCAAAAACGACATGCACTCCATAGGCGACTTCTGTTCTATCGGATATGCCAGAATGTGATGCATTATCTCGGTGAGACGTGTGGGATGACCGCCACTCGTGCCATATTTCTCCATCTCGATTTCTTTCTTCGCACTGTCTGTTAATGGCACACTCTGTTTCCAATTGGCGAATTCCTTTTTAAGCTGCTCTATATCCGACACATCCTTAAATACCGATGCCGGCAGCGAAAGACGCGCGCTTTTGTCGTCTCCCAAACTAACCTCGGCTCCTTCAGGTGTGTATTTCTGAAAACTCGTGACCGGAAAACCCACAAACACCATACCTTCGTCTATGTTGTTAAACAAACGTTTGGTTGTCTTGAACTCCTGAACGTATCGCACACACAGCCATGCGCTCCATTCGTAGGCGCGGTAGAATGTGCCTTCCTGAAACAGGTTTATAACACGGCACTGCTCAATTGACTCGCGATGCGACTCGATTTCCAGAACATCTTTTATTTTCGCCATCTTGCATTTCGTTTTGACTTTTTTCTTTTTTTTGTGTAAAATTAAAGATGTGTGTTTCTGGCGTGCCGCTCCGCATGCACGCCGTTCCACACACCTTCAATTTTACACGCCTTGCCCGTCATGCGGGTAAGGGTAAATTCTGCTTACTCCGCGACGAGACGGACCGACCTCCCGCGGTACCGATTGTCGTAGCCCTGAGGATTCAAAGTGCTCGAATAGAAGTACACGTAGTACGCGCTAGTGGCACTCGAAGAGTGTGCCGTACTCGACCAGTAGTACCCGTAGGAACCGACACCGTACACCGAAGCACCATCCCGGTAGCCTGCGGCAGGAAGGAACACCGCGCCGTTGGCCTCAAGGCAGGCTGTCCAATCAGCCAACGAGATGACGTTGGTGGTATAATTGGCATTTGCGGTGTTGGTCGAGGTAAGTGTGTAATAGGATGTGCTCCAGTCGTCAGGAACCAGAATCACACCGTTTTTACCGCCAACTTGGGCTTTTGCGTATTTTACACCTGACGATGGGGTTCTTGAGTCGAACACATATTTCCATTGTCCAGTGGTCGGTGTACTCCATGTCTTTCCGTAGCCGTTGGTTATAGTGTTGTTTCCCCAGTCGCTCTTCAGCGTCTCTGATAATGTCGCACCGTAATCAGCGTTATCTGTGCTGTTGTTGATTCCGTAGTTGTCGAGTGACGACGATGCACCGTTAAATCCGAACAGGTCAACAGTGCCGTTGGTTGAAACACTCATCGAACCGTTTACTGCGGTGTTGGCTGTAGCGTTGCCAACATAGTCATACTGGTTCTTGGCGAAAGCCCATGTCCAGTTGCTGCCGTTATATGTGGCCTGCAGGTTGCCAGGGGCGAAGAAACGCACTGTTCCGGATGCCACGGTGAAGCCTGAGAGGGCGTTGCTAACCGTAACGTCGATGCCGTTGGTAAGATAGCCGTTGTCCATAACCGTAGGGATTGAGCCGTGTGTGCCGTTGTAGCGGAGGTCTTCGGAATATGCCGCGCCTATGCCTGAGGCTTCCTGTGGGAGGCAGATTGCCCAGCGCTCACCGTTGCCGCTGGCGAGTTTCACGGCGCCTCTGTCCTGGCTGTTCGCAAATGTGCCTGCAGCTCCCGCGGCAAATGTCACGGTGACTTTGTCGTTAACGCCTGTGATAATAGTAGGCGCATATTGTGAGCTGTTGGTGATGTTGAACTTCACCAGCGCGCAATGGTTGTTCAATGTGGCGGTGTAGGTGTCAACTGAGCTGTCGTAGTCCTCGTTTGAAAGGCCTGCCGAGATTACAGGATAGTTCTCCGTCTGGTCGAAGATGCTCACTGAGAGTGATGTGGCTCCACTTAATGTCTCATTCGGGGTCTTGTTGCCCAAAAAGTAGAACGTCAGTTTCGCGCCGTCGGCAGCGCTTGTGGTGATTGGACCGGTGAAGTCGCTGCCGTCGTGTGTCAATGTTCCTGCATAAACGCCGTTATATGCCACATAGATTACGTCGCCACTGGTGAAGCCCACGGCGCCTGTGTTAGGGTTGACCGACACTTTGGAGCCGTCGTCGCTAACCTTCAAGGTAATGGTTCTTGTCCCGCCGACAATACTGTTCGTGCTTGCCAATTCATTGTTTTTCTTGCACTGCGACATGCCCACAAGCATCAGTGCGCTCATTAAAATAATGCCTAATTTCTTCATTTTGTTGATTTTTTTGTGGTTTTTTAATTTAATTGTTGATTTTTCTTTTTCAATAATGCATAGCCTGCACAGGCAACTGCCATTATAAGCAGGCCGCTGCCGAGAGGGGCGTCGGGCTGGTTGCCGAACGTCTGGTTGTTGAAATTGCCGTTGCTGTTGTCAACGGCTCCGAAACTCTGGTTGCCGAAGCTGCCGCCTCCCGATGAGCCGAAGCTCTGGTTGCCGAAACTGCCTCCTCCAGAGGTGCCGAAGCCCTGGTTGGAGAAACCGCCGCTTGAGCTGCCGAACGACTGGTTCTGGAAGGAGTCCTGTGCCCTCGTCGTAAGCGGCAATAGCAATGTCATCGCCACGGAGAGCAAAAGGATTTTCATCTTTGTTTTCCTGTTTTTCATTGTTTTTAATTGTTAGTTATAATTTTGTTAATGATTTGAGTCAACAGCGTTGATTCCCAAAACGCAAATAATAACCATAACTAAAACCAAACATGAAACATATAAAAAAGAAGCGCGGGAATCTGTTCGTCAGCTTATCCCGCTATTAAGGCTCTCGCATGCCTACCATCCGGGGATTAGCAACACCGATGCCCACGCAGATTTGCATATATTAATAGGTGTCAGGGCGACACCCTAATACAATACAAAACCCATGGACGTCGCCTATTGTTTATCGTGCGGATGGCATTGAATTTGCGAGATTCTAATAGCCGCAGATAAAACGTTAGAACAACGTCTTTTCCAATATGTCTGTCTCCCACCCAACCCAGTCTTACTATGGCTTCGGTGTTTGACGGTGCAAAATTACAAATAAAATCAATTTGATAAACAAAAAAGTGAAAAAAAATTATCGAAATGACGGAGAGCGAAACAAATTCTTCCACAAATAATGCTCCCCGATGCCATATTGGTCAAGAAATGTGAAAGGATTTTATATAAGGCTACTTGTCTAATTCATCTTGCAGGAAGCTATAAACATATCCCGAAGATTGGAAATAAAGACCAGTAGCTGGATTGTCAAGTTTCTCAAACAAACGTGAAGTGTAAACGACATCAAAAGCCTGCTGCATTGAGAGACCACGCTCATCCATCAATCGGGAAATCATGTCCTTAACGATTTCCTCCTTCATGTTTTGAAATTCTGCCTGCGATACGTTCATAGCTTTATCAGTTTGTCAACAGCCATTTGTGTACAAAATGCGTATTGGAAAGTAATGCCTTTGATGTAATGAATTCGTTTCAGGAACTCATCGAAAGTGATGTATCCTTGCTTAAAGCGAGTAATTTGTGCGCCTATGCGGTCGTTGGCTATCGGAC